>NZ_JBNBPO030000001.1:0-231639 GCF_051280635.3 Nocardioides proteolyticus
CCCCTCGCGGCCCCTGCCGCGGCCGGCCCGGCTCCCGCAGTCCCCGCCGTCGTACCCGCCGCTCCGGCGCCGGCCCCGGCCCCGGATGCGTCCCCGGCCGCGGCCGCCGCACCCCCTGCCCCGGCCGCGACGCCGAGGGAGCGCATCGAGGCGGCATGGGACGACGCCACCGTCGACTTCGACGCGCTCGTCCTCGGCGTCGCCGAGAGCGACCTCAACGCTCTCGCGGGCGACGCCACCTTCTGGTCGGCGATCCCCGGCTCGGCGGCCGCCGGGCGGATCGCCCTCGTCGCGGCGGCAGCGGTCCTGAACTCCAGCCACACCCCCGCGGCTCGCCCCGAGGCGCTCCGGATCCTGCGCACCCAGATGGCCAACCGTGAGGTGGCGCTCACGCTGATCCGCCGCCAGGTCCGCGTGGTGATCGTCCCGCGTGCCGTGCGGATGACCGACCTTCCGGAGTTCATGAGCCTGCGCACCGACGACTCCGGCGCCGGACCCGGCAAGACGTTCGACGGCCGGTGGTGGGCGCACGTCCGCGGCGTGGGCGACGTGACGGTGGGGGCATACCACTACCTCGCGATGACGGAGGAGAACCTGTTGGGCGGCAGCCCCGATCCGGCCATCTTCGAGGCGACCGCCTACGGCGTCCCGGCCCGGACCGCCGAGGGCGGGTACGCGGCGGGCTACTCGACGTCCTCGCACGAGTTCGCGCACATCCTCTTCCGCCAGGGCATCGACGCTGCGGACAAGGCCACGATCAACGGCGCCTACGCGACCAAGTCGGGTGGCGACTGGAGGACGACCGAGTGGACCGACGGCTTCACCTGCACGCCCACCGTGCCCCAGAGCTGGGCCGCCATCGGGTGGACGCAGCAGAATTACGAGGACCACATCAACGGACTGGCGGACCGCAAGTCGCTGCAGAACTACGCCTCCCAGTCCGCCGACGAGTACTGGGCACAGATGTCGAACTCCTACCTGGGCACGAACGCGGGCACCGACCCGGCCACCGGCCAGCCGCGGCGCAACGGCCGCGACTGGATCGCCGCCCACGAGCCCGCCGACGTCGTGGCGGTGCTCGACAAGGTCTACGACCGGGGCACCCTCAACCAGGTGACCAACGGAGTGATCACCGGCTGCACCACCAACCCCGCTCCACCTCCGGCACCTCCCATGCCGGCGGGCGGCGCGGCAAGGACGACGACGTGAGCGGGGGCATCGCCCGCCGACAGGTGGCGGTACGACGAGGCGGGCAGCTGGTCCTCCTCGCCAGTGACGCTCCCGGCGCCCTGCGCTCCACCGCCGGGCCACCGCCCGACGCCGGCCCTCCGCCGCCGCCCCCGCCACCGGGATCGCCCCCGGGATCGCCTTCGGGCTCGCCGGGTGGTGATGCTGCTCCGGCGCCCGGCACCCATCCCTTCCTGAGCGGGCAGGCCTTCGACCCGAGCAGCGAGGCGACGCTGGGGCGGCTGCTCGGGGAGTCGTCCTCGTTCGACGACTACCTCCGGCGTCTGGTCACGGCCGGCTTCGACATCGAGCTGACCGAGGAGGCTGCTCCCCCGTTCGAGCACGTCGGCGGCGGTCGGATCCGTTCCGGCCCGGAGGTCGTCGGCGTCTACTGGCTCGCGCCCGGCCTGGTCGGCGACCTCCCGGGCGACGCCGCCCGGCCGCATCCGTTCGCCACCGCGACGGCGTACGCCGCTGAGTCCGCGACGAGGCTGGTGGCGTCGATCGGGGCCGCGCAGTCCGCCGGCGAGCTGCCGGGCCGGCTCGAGGACGCCGGCTTCGCCGTGGAGGAGTTCCGCGCGGGCGCGTGACCGGCGCGGACGACGCCTCACACGGCGTACGCCGACAGCTCTCCTGCGAGCGCCTCGGTGGCGCGACCGGTCACCCGCGTGCCCTCGGCGGTGTGCTCGAGGGTGCCGATCTCGCCGTCCCGGTGGATCCGGTCGATCAGGTCGCCGCGCGCGTAGGGCACCAGCGCGGTGAACTCCACGCGGGGCCGCGGCAGGTCGGCCTCGATCGCCGCGATCGCCTCGGCGATGCCCTCGCCGGTGCGGGCGGAGACTGCCACGGAGTGCGGCTCGCGGCGCCGGATCCGGTCGACCACGAGCGGGTCGGCGGCGTCGATCTTGTTGATGATCACCAGCTCGGGGATGTCCCCGGCCTCGATGTCGGCGAGCACCTCGCGCACCGCGGTCAGCTGGCCCTCCGGGTCGGGGTGCGACCCGTCGACGACGTGGACGATGAGGTCGGAGTCGGCGACCTCTTCCAGCGTCGAGCGGAACGCCTCGACCAGCTGGTGCGGCAGGTGCCGGACGAAGCCGACGGTGTCGCTCATCGTGTAGACGCGGCCGTCGGCTGTCTCCGTGCGCCGCGTGGTCGGGTCCAGGGTCGCGAACAGCGCGTCCTCGACGAGCACGCCCGCACCGGTGAGCCGGTTGAGCAGCGAGGACTTGCCGGCGTTGGTGTAGCCGGCGATCGCGACCGACGGGATCTCGTTGCGCCGCCGCTCCTGCCGCTTGGTCTGCCGGGTGCCGCGCATCGTCTTCAGGTCACGGCGCAGCTTGGCGATCTTGTCGTTGATCCGCCGCCGGTCGGTCTCGATCTTGGTCTCACCGGGGCCGCGGCCACCGATGCCGCCGCCGTCGGCGCCGACCCGGCCACCGGCCTGACGCGACAGGTTGCCGCCCCAGCCGCGCAGCCGCTGCTTCATGTAGTTGAGCTGCGCCAGCTCGACCTGCGCCTGGCCTTCCTTCGACTTCGCGTGCTGGGCGAAGATGTCGAGGATCAGCGCGGTCCGGTCGACCACCTTGACCTTGACGCGGTCCTCGAGGTTGCGCAGCTGGGAGGGCGCGAGCTCGCCGTCGCAGATCACCGTGTCGGCGCCGGTCGCCTGCACGATCTCGCGGAGCGCGTCCACCTTGCCGCGCCCGATGTACGTCGCCGGGTCGGGCGACTGCCGCCGCTGGTAGATCGCGTCGAGCACCTCCGAGCCGGCCGTCTCGGCCAGCAGGGCGAGCTCGGCGAGCGAGTTCTCGGCGTCGGAGACGGTGCCCTCGGTCCACACCCCGACGAGCACGACCCGCTCCAGGCGGAGCTGGCGGTACTCGACCTCGGTGATGTCCTCGAGCTCGGTCCGCAGCCCGGCCACCCGGCGCAGGTCGTGGCGGGCGGCGAGGTCGAGGTCGCCGGTGGTGGGGTCGTCGGCGTACCCGGACACGAAGCCCTCGACGCCCTCCTCGCCGGTGTCGACCACGAGGTCCCTCGCGGCGGGATCGGCCGGGTCGAGCCCGTCCGGCCCGTCGGAGTAGTCGGGGTCGTCCCAGCCCTCGGTGGCCCGGAGCGCGGCGGCGAGGGTGAAGTCGGAGGAGAGGTCTTCGGCGCGGTTCGTCATGTGGCTCTCAAGCCTAGGTGTCTGCATACGAGAGTCGAAACGCGTTTTCGGCTCCGGGTGTTCCCCGGTGGAGACTCTGACCCGTGTCCCGACCCTCGACCGAGCCCCCCGCAGCCTCCCGGCGATGGCCACGACGCGGTCGAGGAGGCGCGGCCGGCGTCGTTCTGGCCGTCGCGATCGTCGTGCTCGCGCTGTCGCTGCGGTCGGCGATCGGCAGCCTGGGGGTGCTGCTGCCGACCGTCCGGGAGGCCCTGGGCCTGTCGGTCGCCGGCGTCAGCGTGCTGACCACCCTCCCGCCGCTGTGCTTCGCCCTCGTCGGGCTCGGCACCGGCCGCCTGGTCCTGCGGTACGGCGTCCACCGGGTCACCGTCGGCCTGCTGGTCGCGATCGTGATCGGCCTGGCCGGCCGGGCGGTGACCGACTCCTGGCTGGTCTTCGTGCTGCTGACCGTGCTGATCATGGGCGGCGCGGCGATCGGCAACGTGGTGCTCCCGCCGCTGGCGCGGCACCACTTCCCGACCCGGGTCGCGCTCATCAGCGCGCTGTACGGCGCCGCCGTGGTCGGTGGCGGCACGCTGTCCTCGGCCCTGACGGTGCCCATCAGCGATGCGGCGGACAGCTGGCGCCTCGGCCTCGGCATCTGGGCGGTGACGGCGCTCGTGGGCATCGCGCTCTGGCTGCCGACCGCCTTCCGCGAGGAGCGCCCGGTCGAGGATCCCGAGACCGCACCGGACACGGTGACGCTCGCCGACGTGGCGCGCACCCGCCTGGGCGTCGCCTTCGTGGTCTGCTTCGGCGCCCAGTCGTCGCAGGCCTACGTGCAGTTCGGCTGGTGGGGCGAGATCCTCACCGGGGCCGGTGCTGACGCCGCCCACGCCGGAGCCCTGCTCGGCCTGATCACCGGCATCGGCATCCCGGTGACGCTGTCGCTCCCGGCGCTGATCCGGCTCACCCGCGGCGGCATCGCGCTCCCGCTGCTGTTCGCGGCGTTCACCGTCGCGGGGTGGACCGGCGTGATCGTCGCCCCGCTCGCCCTCGGCGGCTGGCTCTGGGCGGTGTTCCTGGGCCTCGGCGGCGGGGCCTTCACGTGGGTGCTGGCGATGATCGCCTCGCGCAGCCGCACCCGTGCCGGCACCTCGCAGCTGTCGGCCCTGACCCAGGGCATCGGCTACCTGGTCGCCGCCGCAGCCACCTTCGGCACCGGCCTCGCCCACGAGCTCACCGGCAGCTGGCGGCCGCCGCTCGTCGGCGTCGCCCTGCTCGCCGTACTGATCGGCGTGAGCGGCGCGGTCATCGCCCGGTCGGCGCCGCTCGAGGAGCACCTGGCTCCCCGACCGGCGACCTGACGACCGCTACTTCGGAGGCATCCGGATGCCGCCGTCGACCCGGATCACCTCGGCGTTCATGTAGGGGTTGGTGATGCACTCGACGACCATGCTCGCGAGCTCGTCGGGCTTGCCGAGGCGCTTGGGGAACAGCACGCTCTCGCCGAGCTTGGCCTTGAACGCCTCGGCCTGCTCGCCCTCGCCGTAGATCGGGGTGTCGATCAGGCCGGGGGCGACGGTGTTGAGACGGATGCCGGCTGCCGAGAGGTCCCGGGCCACCGGCAGCGTCATCCCGACCACCCCGCCCTTGGACGCGGAGTACGACGCCTGGCCGATCTGGCCGTCGAACGCCGCCACGCTCGCCAGGTTGACGATCGCGCCGCGGCAGCCGTCCTCGTCGGCGTCGTTCTGGCTCATCACCGTGGCGGCCTGCCGCACCATGTCGAAGGTGCCGATCAGGTTGATCTGGATGACCTTGGTGAAGGCCTCCAGCGAGTGCGCGGACTCCAGCGTCCCGTCGCGGCCGATGGTGCGCTGGGCCCAGCCGATGCCCGCCGAGTTCACGACCGCGCGCAGCGGCGCGATGTCGGCTGCCGCCTTGACCGCGGCCGCGATCTGCTCGGTGTTGGTGACGTCGACCTGGGCGAAGACGCCCTTGATCTCGGCGGCGAGGGCCTCGCCCTTGTCGGCCTGCAGGTCGGCGACGACGACGGTCGCACCCTTGGCGGCGAGCTGGCGGGCCGCGGCGGCGCCGATGCCCGACGCCCCACCCGTGACGATGGCGGAAGATCCGGTGAGTTCCATGCTGCGGACTCTAGCGAGGCCCACCCCTCCCCCGAGTTGGGGCTTCCGCCCCGCGAGTTGGGGGTTCCGTCCGCCGAGTTGGGGCTTTCGCCCGCCGAGTGGTGGGTTCGGTCCCACAGCCGGGACTCAAGGCCCAAGTCGCGGGGCCGAAACCCCAACTCGGCGGGGGTCAGAGGGTGGTGGTGCCCTCGGCGACGAGGACGGCCGGGCCGGTCATCAGGATCCGGTCGTCGGAGGTCCAGGCGATCCGGAGGGTGCCGCCGGGGAGGTCGACGCGGTAGCGGGTGTCGCGGGGCGCCCGGTCGGCCAGCGCCGTGGCGACCATGACCGCACACGCGCCGGTGCCGCAGGAGCGGGTCTCCCCCGAGCCGCGCTCGTGGACCCGCATCGCGACGTGCCCCGCGCCGCGTCGTACGACGAACTCGACGTTGACGCCGTTGGGGTAGGCGGCCGGGTCGTGCACCGGCGGGTCGAGCAACGGCCCCACGTCGGCGAGGTCGGCGCCCTCGTCGAGGAACACCACCGCGTGCGGGTTGCCCATGTCGACGTGCAGGGCCGGCCAGGTCCGCTCGCCGACGGACACGGCGGTCTCCTCGAGCACCTTGGGCGTGCCCATGTCGACGGTGATCTCGCCGTCGGCGGCGCCACCGGCGAAGGTCAGCATTTTCAGCCCGGCGCGGGTGCCGACGGGTACCGGCGCGGCGGGGTCGGCGAGGCCGTGCTCGACGAGGTAGCGACCGAAGACCCGGACCCCGTTGCCGCACATCTCCGAGAGCGAGCCGTCGGAGTTGCGGTAGTCCATGAACCAGGTCGCGTCCTGGCCGCCGCCGTCGGGCACGAACGCGGTCCGGATGACGCGCAGCACGCCGTCGCCGCCGATGCCGGCGCGCCGGTCGCAGAGCGCCCGCACCCGCTCGGCGGTGAGGTCGCCGTGCAGCGAGCCGTCGTAGTCGGGCAGCACGACGAAGTCGTTCTCGGTGCCGTGCCCCTTCAGGAAGGGGTACGGCGCCGCGTGGTCAGCGCTGGACATAGAGCCCCTCCTGATAGCTGGGCCCGTAGTAGGCGTCCAGCTCCTCCACCGGGGTCTCCGGGCGCTCGAGCCGGTGCGCGATCACCGCGCGACGCGGCACCCGCGCCTCCGGCTCCCACGACCCCGGCTGCCACAGCCGCGAGCGCAGGAATGCCTTGGCGCAGTGGAAGAACACCGTCTCGATCTCCACGACGACAGCCAGCAGGGGCCTGTGCTCCTTAACCACCATCACATCGAAGAACGGCGCGTCGCTCACCAGCCGGGCCCGGCCGTTGATTCGCAGCGTGTCGCCGCGGCCCGGGATCAGGAAGTTCAGGCCGACGTGGGGGTTGGCCAGGATGTTGCGGTAGCCGTCGGCACGCCGGTTGCCGGGGCGCTCGGCGATCGCGATCGTGCGGTCGTCGATCACGTGGACCAGCTGCCCGGCCGGGTCGCCCTTCGGGGAGACGTCGCACCGGCCCTCGGCGTCAGCGGTGGCGAGGGCGCAGAACGGCGAGGCCGCCAGCCAGGCGCGGTCGACCTCGGTCAGCGCGGAGCGCTCCTTGGCCGCGGCAGCCGCGGTGGGCTCGCCGAGCAGCGCGGTCAGCTCCTCGGCCGTGGAGATCTCGGTCCAGTCCGGTGCGGTCACCCGACCAGCGTAGGTGTCACCGTGGATCGACGACCATCGCGGAGCCCCCGCCGCGCCGCCGTGGCTCGGCGACCGCGGTGAGCACGCCGTCGGGTCCGATCTCGATCGCGGCGACGGCGCCGATCTCCGAGGCACTGGTGCCCGGCGGCCCGGCCACGGAGAAGCGGTGCCCGTAGCCGGTCAGCGCCGCGCCGTGGGCGTCGACGAACGCCTGCTCCGCCGTGACCGCTGCCGTGTTGCGCTGTGACGCGCGCGGTGCGGCGACGGCCTCCGGCAGCGCCATGCCCCGGTCGAGCCGGTTGAGCAGCACCTGCAGGACGGTGGTGATGATCGTGGAGCCGCCGGGCGAGCCGAGCGCGAGCACCGGGTCGCCGTCGTGCAGCACGATCGTCGGCGACATCGAGCTGCGCGGCCGCTTGCCGGGCTGGATGCGGTTGGGGTCGGCCGGGTCGTAGACGGTCGAGAAGTCGGTCAGCTCGTTGTTGAGGATGAACCCGCGGTCGGGCACCACGATCCCGGAGCCGCCGGTCTGCTCGATGGTCAGCGTGTAGGACACGACGTTGCCCCACCGGTCGGCCGTGCTGAGGTGGGTGGTCGAGATGCCCTTGGTGTCCGTCTCCTGCGCGTCCGCGCCAGCGGCGTCGCACATGCCGTCGTACGACGTCACGTCGCCGGGCGGCACCGGCTTGGCGGCCGCCGAGTCCGGGTCGATCTCGCAGGCACGCTCCTTGGCGAAGGTGTCGTCGAGCAGCGCCTCGGTCGGTACGTCGACGTAGGCCGGGTCGCCGACGTACCGCCCGCGGTCGGCGAAGGCCAGGGCCGTCGACTCGAGGTAGTGGTGCAGTGCCTGGGCCGGCGTCATCGCGGACAGGTCGTACTGCTCGAGGATGTTGAGGGACTCGCCGACGGTGGTGCCGCCGGACGAGGACGGCGCCATGCCGTAGACGGCGTAGCCGCGGTAGCCGACCCGGGTGGGCGCCTGGATGAGCGCCTCGTAGCCGGCGAGGTCGGCCGGCGTCATGCTGCCCGGCGGGACCGGGAGATCGGTGTCGCCGCTCAGCGGCGGCTCCTGGACGGTGGCGGCGATCTCCTCGGCGAGGCGGCCGTCGTAGAACCAGTCGACGCCCTTGGCACCCAGCTGACGGTAGGTGCGGGCCAGGTCCTTGTTGCGGAACGTCGTGCCGACCGCCGGCAGACCTTCGTCGAGGAACAGCTCGCTGGTGCTGGTGAAGGTGCGGAAGCGCTCCGCGTTCTCGCTGGTCTGCAGCCGGAAGGTCTCGTCGACGACGAACCCCCGCTGCGCCAGCCGGGCCGCCGGCGCGAGGGCGTCGGACAGCGACAGCGTGCCCCAGCGGTCGAGCGCCTCGTCCCAGGTGGCCGGAGTGCCGGGGACGCCGACCGACACGCCGCTGGTGACCAGGTCGGGGCTGAAGGGGTACGGGCGCCCGGTGGCCGGGTCGATGAACGCGTCCGGCTCGATGCCGGCCGGCGCCGTCTCGCGGCCGTCGATCGTGGTCACCTCACCCGTCGCCGCGTCGTAGTGGACGAAGTAGCCGCCCCCGCCGATCCCGGCGCTGTAGGGCTCGGTGACCCCGAGCGCCGCCGCGGTCGCGACCGCCGCGTCCACCGCGTTGCCGCCCCGCTCGAGCACCGCCAGGCCGATCGCCGAGGCGTAGGGGTCCACCGAGCTCACCGCTCCCCCGGTGCCGACCGCCGTCGGCGTCTTCGGCGGCGAGGGGTTGGGCGGGTCGGCGCTCGCCGGAGCGCCCGCGCCCGCCAGGGCGAGAGCGGCGGCAGTGGCGGTGGCGCTGGCCGTCAGCGCGGCGAGGGTACGACGCATGGTGACCTCCCGAGATCGAAGTCGTCACCTCCACCATGCCGCGGTTGTCAAGGTGCGGGAGGGTCCGCGAGGCCTTGCGCCGGGAGGTGACCGTCAGGTGGCTGCGGTTGCGTAGGTGGTACAGGTCCGAAAGGCAGCGAGAGCGGGACGGTTGGATCTGTGGCTGGGTTGGGTTGCCGGCCTCCGTTGCGTAGGGCGCGGGGGCGGGTGCCGTGGGGCCGCGATCGCTGCTGCGGCGACCCGGTTTGCGCCACCTTTCGTCCACAGCGCTGGATGGGGAATCGCCTGTCCCCAGGCGGGTTTCGGGCTCGGGGTTGTGTCGGTGGCTGGTGGTTGGATGGGTGTCATGGAACAGCGGATGGGCACCGACGAGGGAGGGCAGTACGACCGCTGCTCGACCGTCGAGCTGCTCGCCCACGCGGCGAGTGAGGTCCGGGCCCGACGCGCCTCGCTGATCCGGGAGTGGCAGGTGATCACCGCCTGGGCCGACCAGAACATCGTGGACTGCGAGGAGGGTGCCGCGACCCTGGTCGAGGGGTATGTGGACACCGGGATCCCGATCGCCGGTCCGGGTGCACCGCTGGTGTCGGAGTTCGCGTTGATGGAGCTGATCGCCACCCTGGAACGCACCCCCGACGGTGGCCGCGCCTACGTCGGCCGGGTCATCGGGTGTGCGTGGCGGCTCAAGCACATCTACGCCGCCGTCCTCGCCGGACGCTGTGCGCCGTGGAAGGCCGAACGGGTCGCCGACCTCACCCACGACCTCAGCCCCGAGGCCGCTGCGCACGTCGACCGCAAGCTCGCCCCACACATCCGGTCCTGCTCGTGGCGGGAGGTCGAGCACCACATCGACGAAGCCATCACCCTCTACGACCCCGAGGCCGCCGAGGCCCGGCGTGAGGCGTCGTCGGACTCCCGGCGGTTCGACGTCCACCTCGACCACGTCACCGACGGCGTCGTGCACGTCGACGGGGTCCTCGACGCCGCCGACGGTGCCGACCTCGACACCGCCGTCAACCGCCGCGCCGTGCTGCTGGGGAAGCTCGGCCACGACGGGTCCCTCGACGTCCGGCGGGCCGTCGCCGTCGGCGACCTCGCCCGCAACGACCTCACCCTCGACCTCGAGACCGTCGACGAGTCCACCGGCGAGATCACCACCGCATCCCGCGGCCGGCGAGCCGTCCTCAACGTGCACGTCTCGGACACCGCCATCACCAGCGAAGCGGCTGGCGGTGGTGATGAGACTGCTGCGCCGGTGGGGCGGTGGGAGGACCAGCAACGCCCGATCACCGTCGCGCAGATCAAGGAGTGGCTGTCCGCGGCCGGGACGACGGTGGTCGTGCGGCCGGTGATCGACCTCGCCGGGCACATCCCGGTGGACTCCTACGAGATCCCCGACCGCCACCGCCAGCAGGTCGAGCTGCGCGACCACCACTGTGCGTTCCCCTGGTGCGGCCGCCGCGCCAGTCGCTGCGACCTCGACCACGCCCTCCCGCACAACCGGGGTGGGGTGACGTGTCCGTGCAACCTCGTCCCCGCCTGCCGCGCCCACCATCGGGCGAAGACCTTCTCCGCCTGGCGCTACGTCATCGTCCAACCCGGCACCTACCTGTGGATCACCCCCAACGGGCGGCACTTCCTCGTCGACCACACCGGCACCCGCACCCTCGACCCACCCGTCACCGTCGACCAGGCCGTGCACGGCCCGCCGCCCGACCACGACACCCGGCCCTGGCCCATCCAGACCGGCCCACCCTGCCCCAGCTAGGCACCACGCCCCACACCCCACCGCCAGGTGGGGCCGAAGGCATGCCATCAGGCCTCGACCGCGAGGCCACGGCGCCCGCGGGCTACGCCGGAGCCTTGTCCCGGTCCTCCTTCAAGACCCCGACCACCTTGTAGCGAGCGGCGACGAACGCCTTGTTCTGCGTCGCCTCGACCAGCTCGAGGTCCAGGCGTCGCGGCAGCAGGGGGCGGCCGGCACCGAGGGTGACCGGAGCGATGTAGGTGATCACCTCGTCGAGGAGCCCCGCGTCGGCGAACTGACCGGCGAGGTCTCCCCCGCCGACCACCCAGACGTCCTTGTCACCGGCGGCGGCGACGAGGTCGTCGTACACGGTCGTGACGTCACCCTTCGCGAACCGCACGTCGGCACCCTCGACGACGGGCAGCTCGCGCGAGGTCATCACCCAGGTCGGCTGGGAGTAGAACCACGCCTCGCCGGAGCTCCGGATGTGGTCGAGGACCCACTCGTAGGTCGTCGAGCCCATCACGAGCGAGCCGACGTCCTTGATGAAGTCGTCGTAGTTGAGCGCCCCGTCGGCGTCCTGGTCCTGGCGCATCAGCCAGTCGAGCCGGTCGTCGGGGTCGGCGATGAAGCCGTCGAGCGTGGTGGCGGTGTAGAACCGGACCTTGGTCATGGACGTCCTCCAGGGATCTCGCCGCGTCGTGCGCGGAACCAGTTGATGGGGTCGCCGTCGTCGACCTCGACGCCGGCCAGGCGGAGCAGGTGGCGTGCGAGCTGGCGGCGATGGGCGCCGAAGCTGAGCACGTGGGCGACGACGCTGCTGAGCACGAAGCTCTCCGGCGGGTCGCAGAGCGCGTCGATGAGCCGGTCCTCCCAGCCGCCGCGGCGGTCGATGTCGCGGACGGTCGCCAGCCAGCGCGGCGCCACCGCGTCGTGCACCTCGAGCAGGTCGGCGGGTCCGGCGTGCTCCGCGCGCACGGGTAGGTCGGCGCCCTCGATGGCGGCGAGCCACACCTCCTTCGTGTGCACGTGGTGCTGGAGCACGGCGGCGATCGACGCCTCCTCACCGTCCCAGCTGGTCACGCTGAGACCGGTCAGCCGATCCCGGCGCAGCTCCTCGGCGGGCAGACCCTTCGCCAGCTCGATCAGGTGCCGGGTGTCGTCGAGGTCGTGCTCCACGAGCTGCTCGGTCACCGGGTTCATGCGCTGCTCCTGGGCGTGCACCCACAGGTTCATGGGCGGGTGGAAGTGGATGCCGTTCGGCGCGGGGAGCCAGTGGCCGGTGCCCGTGTCGGTGGCCGCGGCGCTCGGCGGCCTGCCGAAGGCCCGGGTGAACGCGCGGCTGAACCCCTCGACCGACTCGTATCCCGCCTCCCAGGCGGCGTCGGTGACGCTCGAGCCGTTGCGGATCTGCCAGGCGGCGCGCTCCAGCATCACCCGGCGCCGCATCGCGACGGGTGCCTCACGGGCGTCGCGCGAGAGCACCCGTGTGAAGTGGTACGGCGACGCGTAGGCGTCGTCCGCCATCTGCTCGAGCGTGCGGTTGTCCTCGTCGAGCACCGCGTCGAGCAGCTCGCGGAGTCGGTCGCGACCGGGTCGGGTCATGGACCCAGTGTGTCTGCGATCAGCCGGCCGCTGCTTGACCGATCTTGCTCTCGACCGCCTCGAGGGCCTTCGCGACCCGGTCGGGGTCGTCGTGGCGCACCCAGTGGATGCGCGGGTCGTCCTTCCACCAGGCCAGCTGCCGCCGGGCGAACCTACGGGTGGCGACCACCGTCCGCTCCTGGGCCTCCTCCAGCGACATGACCCCGTCCAGGTGGGCGATCACCTGCCGGTAGCCGATGGCCGCGGAGGCCGTTCGTCCCTCGGTGAGTCCCTCGTCCAGCAGCCGCCGCACCTCCTCGACCAGACCGGCGTCGAACATCTGCTGCACGCGCGCCTCGATCCGCCGCTCGAGCGTCTCCCTCTCGATCGCGACGCCGATCTGCACGGTGAGCGGGTCGTCGTACTCACGCACCGGAAGGCGGGCGCTGAAGGGCTCGCCGGTGAGCTCGATGACCTCGAGTGCGCGTACGACGCGGCGGCCGTTCTCCACCTCGATCCGCTCGGCGGCGGCGGGGTCCAGACGGCTCAGCCGCTCGTGCAGCGCGCGCGAGCCCGCGGCCGCCAGCTCCGCCTCAAGCCTCGCGCGGACGTCCGGGTCGGTGCCCGGGAAGTCGAAGCGGTCGAGGATCGCCCGGGTGTAGAGCGCCGATCCCCCGACCAGCACCGGCGTCACGCCGCGCACCCGCAGCGCCGAGATCGCCTCCCTCGCCCACCCCTGGAACTCCGCGACCGTCGACGGGTCGCGGACCGACAGGGTGTCGAGCAGGTGGTGCGGGATGCCACGTCGCTCCTGGACCGGCAGCTTCGCCGTACCGATGTCCATGCCGCGGTAGACCTGCATCGCGTCGGTGTTGACCACCTCGCCGCCCAGCGCCTCGGCCAGGTCCAGCGACAGGCCGGTCTTGCCGCTGGCGGTCGGGCCGACGATGGCCACGATCGGCGGCACGCTCGGCGGCGTGCCCGGCGTCGGGGCGGGCATGGCACCAGTGTGGCGGGTACGACGCGGATAGGGTGCGGCGGTGACCGTGCACGACCCCGCGACCGGCAAGGAGCGCTTCGTCGTCGTCCCTGCCGCCTACGTGTTCCTCCTGCGCGCGTCGGCGTCCGGCGGCATCGAGGTGCTGCTCCAGCTGCGCCAGGGCACCGGCTACATGGACGACCACTGGGCGGCCGCCGCGGCCGGTCACGTCGAGCGCGGCGAGACCGCGGAGGTGGCCGCCCGCCGGGAGGCGCGCGAGGAGATCGCCGTCGACGGGCTGGCACTCGAGTTCGCGACCGCGCTCCAGCGCACGGCCCGCGACCTCCCGATCGACGAGCGGATCGACTTCTTCTTCACCGCCCGGTCGTGGCGCGGTGAACCCCGCATCGTGGAGGAAGCCAAGTGCGCGGCCCTGCGCTGGTTCGCGCTCGACGCGCTGCCGGAGCCCGTGGTGCCGCACGAGCTGTTCGTGCTCGACGGCCTGCGTCGCGGTGACCTCCCGCCGCTCACTCACTTCGGCTTCTGACGCGTCACCGCCGCCGCCAGCGCGCCGTCTCCGCCCCTCGCGACCGGATGAAACCGGCGGTGGCGGATACCACCTCTTCAGGTGCTCCAGGCGTCCGACCGCGCCACACCGGGTCGAGAGGGAGGAACGAGCAGAAGATGACGGAGCAGACCGAACGACCCACTGGGCAGGCGGAGCAGCCTGACGCGTCGGGCCGGATCGACCCCAACGAGGACACGGGCCAGAAGCTCCCGCCCCCGCCCGAGCCGACCGCCGAGCCGCAGGCGCCGCCGCCAGGAGGCCCGCACGCGGTGCCCGGCGTGGGCGGCGAGGGTGCGTACTCGACCGCGGCGCGCGACCTCGACCCGGACCGCAACCCGGCCACCGACCACGAGCTGCCGCAGGAGGCCAAGGAGCCGGAGGACACCGACACCGAGGCGACCAAGGGCGGGGACGGCGTCGACCCCGCCGACGAGTCACCCGCCTGACGGCTCCCCGCTGTCCCGGTGACCGCCGTCAGCGGAGGAGGCGGACATCGAGCCGGGTCTCCACCACCGCGCCGTCGGCGCCGCGCTCCACGAAGTAGGCGGCCTTGCCCTCCTCCTCGGTGAGCGCCTCGACGAGCTCGGTGCCGCGATAGAGCAGGCCGACCCCGTCGTCGGTTGCGTAGCCGGGCGGCAGCTGCCCCGAGCCCACCAGGGACTGGAACAGCGGCCGGCGCTGCTCCTCGCTGTCGTAGTGGACGCCGTTGGAGAACGGCAGCAGCCCGAGACCGTTGGTCACCGGCCGCAACTCGGGACCGAACGAGTCCGTCGTGCCGCCGACGTGCCAGCAGAGGGAGCCGGCGGAGACGCCCGTCAGCACGACACCCGCCTCCCACGCCTCGCGCATCAGCTCGCCGACGCCGTGCAGCTCCCACATGGCGAGCAGCCCGGCGACGCTGCCGCCCCACACCCAGATCACGTCCTGCGCCAGCAGGTGCTCGCGCATGTCGTCGACGTTGGGCATCGGGAACAGCTGGAGGTGGTTGCCGTGGAAGCCCGCCTCCTGCGCCATGTCGTAGAAGTCGCGCACCACCGCCGGCTGGTCGCCGCACGCGGTGGCGAGGAAGCAGACCCTCGGCGCGCGTCTGTCGACCCCGGCCAGCTCGACGGCATGGTGGGTCAGCGGACCGACGGACCACCGGTTGCGAGCACTGGGTACGACGCCACCGGACGTGGCGAGGATGGTGGGAGCGTCTGCGGGCACGGCCCCGATGATCCCAGTCGGCGTGAAACCGTCAGCCGCAGACCGGGGCGTCCGGCAGCGGCGCCGGCACGCCGACCGTCGGCATGCCGAGGGTCACCCCCTGCGGGGCGGAGGCGTCCGCCGGCGCCGTCGTGCGCCGCTCCCAGGCGTCGCCGGCCCGGGTGCGTCGTACTGCGAGCAGGTCGCCGTCGGCCTCGAGGTAGTGGGGCGCGCCGCGGGTGACCCGGACCGTGACCACGTCGCCGGGCCGCAGCGGCCCGGTGACGCCCGCCGGCAGGGCGGTGCCGTTGAAGTGGACCAGCCGGTTGTCGGGCGCGCGGCCGGACATGCGGCCGGTGCCGGTGTCCTTGCGCCCCTCGCCCTCGGAGACCATCAGCTCGAGCTCCCGGCCCTCGAGGCGCTGGTTCTCCTCCCAGCTGATCTGGTTCTGCAGCTCCACCAGCCGCTGGTAGCGGTCCTTGACCACCTCGGGCGGCACCTGGTCGGGCAGCTCGGCGGCGGGAGTGCCGGGACGCTTGGAGTACTGGAACGTGTAGGCGTTGGCGAACCGCGCCTCCCGCACGACGTGGAGCGTCTCGAGGAAGTCCTCCTCGGTCTCACCCGGGAAGCCGACGATGATGTCGGTGCTGATCGCGGCGTCCGGGATGGCGGCGCGGACCTTGGTGATGATGTCGAGGAACTTCTGCTGCCGGTAGGAGCGGCGCATGTCCTTGAGCACCTTCGACGACCCCGACTGCAGCGGCATGTGCAGCTGCGGCATCACGTTGGGGGTCTCGGCCATCGCCTCGATCACGTCGTCGGTGAACTCGGCCGGGTGGGGCGAGGTGAACCGCACTCGCTCCAGGCCCTCGATGTCGCCGCACGCCCGCAGCAGCTTGGAGAACGCCTGCCGGTCGCCGAACTCGACGCCGTAGGCGTTGACGTTCTGGCCGAGCAGGGTGACCTCCGAGACGCCCTCGGCGACGAGCGCCTCCACCTCGGCCAGGATCTCGCCGGGGCGCCGGTCCTTCTCCTTGCCGCGCAACGACGGGACGATGCAGAACGTGCAGGTGTTGTTGCACCCGACGCTGATCGAGACCCAGGCCGCGTAGGCGGAGTCGCGCTTGGTCGGCAGCGTGGAGGGAAACACCTCGAGCGACTCGAGGATCTCGACCTGCGCCTCCTCCTGCACGCGGGCCCGCTCCAGCAGGACCGGCAGCGAGCCGATGTTGTGGGTGCCGAAGACGACGTCGACCCACGGCGCCTTCTGGGTGATCGTCGCCCGGTCCTTCTGCGCCAGGCAGCCACCGACGGCGATCTGCATGCCCGGCCGCTTCGCCTTGACCGGCGCGAGGTGGCCCAGGTTCCCGTAGAGCCGGTTGTCCGCGTTCTCACGCACGGCGCAGGTGTTGAACACGACGACGTCGGCCTGCTCACCATCCGGGGCGACGACGTACCCCGCGCCCTCCAGCAGCCCGGAGAGCCGCTCGGAGTCGTGCACGTTCATCTGGCACCCGTAGGTGCGGACCTCGTAGGTGCGGGGCCGGTGCTCGGCGGCCGTCTGGGCAGTGCTCATGACCGGTCAAGAGTACGGCGACCGCTGGGCGCCGCCCGAATCCGAGCCCGCCGCCCGGGGCGGGCGCGGCGCCGCGCGAGTAGTCTGCGTGACCATGGCCGACAGCGCTCCCGTGGAGCACGACCCGCAGCAGGGGTTCCTCGCGCGCAACAACGAGGTCGTCGGCAGCGTGCTGAGCCTCGTGGGACTCGCCGTCGCCATCGCGCTCGGCGCCCTCATCATGCTCGGCACCGGCACCCGCGGCATCTCCGCGATCCTGACCGTCGTACTGATCGCCGGTGGCACCTTCACCCTGCTGCTGCTGGCCATCGCGGCGTGCCTGAAGGCGGTGACGCCGGCAGACGCCTGGGACCGTCAGGAGCTGGAGTGGCGGGAGGGCATGGGGTTCGATGCACCCACCCCCGAGTCGGAGGCCCGGTCGCGGCGCCACCGCTCGCTGGTCGCGGCCGCGGCCGTGGTCGCGATCCTGGTCGGACTGTCCCTCAGCGTGCTGCCCGCCTCGCTCTGACAGGGGTCGGCTCCGGCGGCCGAGGCGATTGAAGCGTTTCAGGAATTAACGGCGTGGGCCCTGCCGTCACCGGAGCCGGCGCCGACGGCAACACCGGCGTAACGGGCGGCAACGAGGCTTCGGGGCGCCGGGTCGCGCTCTGCGACCACTCGGGCGGCAGTCCTTCCGCTGAGAAGAAAGCGCCTCATGTCACCACTCTCCCGCCGCGCCCGGCGGACAGCGGCGGCCACAGTGCTCGCACTGCCGCTGTCGCTCGCCGCCCTGGTTCCCGTCGGCACGCTCCTCCCCTCCGCGTCCGCTGCCGAGCCCGTCGCCGAGGGCGACGACTGGTCGGTCGCCGTGGCGCCCGGTGGCTACGAAGTCACCCTCGAGCTGGACAAGCGCCTGCCGGTCGTGTCCGACGCTCCCACGCTCGAGGTCGACGGCGAGCCCATCGGCATCGCGACCGAGTCCGCCGACGGACGGACGCTCACCGTCTTCACCTCCGAGCGCTCCGTCGCGCGAGCGGCGAGCGTCGAGCAGGGCTGGGCCAGCCGCTCCTCCGCGTCCGCCTCGTCCGCCACCGAGGAGGTTCTGCCGGAGGCCAGCGCGGCAGAGCCCCTGGACACCGACCCGGCGAGCCTCGGGACCTACGAGTGGACCGAGTCGATCTACAAGTTCGGCGACCAGGCGATCGACCTGGCCGCCATCGGCGGCATCCGCGGTGAGCTCGAGGGCAAGCTGTACCTGCCCGAGACCGGCGGCGAGCGACCGGTCGTGCTGCTGCTGCACGGCCGCCACAGCTACTGCTACGGCACCGGCCCGGCCAACCCGCTGCGGTGGCCGTGCTCAGCCACCCAGCTGTCGATCCCGAGCTACCTGGGCTACGACGGCACCGCCCGCGCACTGGCCAGCCACGGCTACTCCGTCGTGTCGATCTCCGCCAACGCCATCAACGCCAACGACAACCAGCTCGCGGCCGACCAGGGAGCCCAGGCGCGCGGCCAGCTGATCCTGGACACCCTCGACATGCTCGCGGCCGCCAACGCCGGCGAGCACGTCGAGGTCCATGACCAGGCCACCGACCAGGACGTCGACCTCGACGAGGCGCTCGCCGCCGGCACCGCCGCGCTCGCCGAGCGCGCCGGTGGCTTCACCACGCCGCCCGAGCCGCTCGACGCGGTGTCGGCGACCGACCTGGTCGGGAGGTTCGACCTCAACCACGTCGGGATGATGGGCCACTCCCGCGGCGGCGAGGGCGTCACCTACGCCGCGACGCTCAACACCATGCGCGAGGAGCCGTTCGGCCTCGAGACCATCCTGCCGCTCGCTCCCGTCGACTTCGCGCGGATGACGGTGCCGGACGTCGCGATGAACGTCGTCCTGCCGTACTGCGACGGCGACGTCTCCAACCAGCAGGGCCAGCACATGCTGGACGACAGCAGGTACGCCTTCGGCGACGACTCGCTGCGCTCCGGCACCTGGGTGATGGGCGCCAACCACAACTTCTACAACACGGTCTGGACGCCGGGTCAGTACCTGTACTCGGTCAGCGACGACTGGAGCGGCTCGACCGCTCGCCGTACCGAGCCGATCTGCGGGACGGATCCCTCCGTGGCGGAGACGTCGATCCGGATGACCGCCCAAGAGCAGTACGACCAGGGCACCGCCTACATGGCGGGCTGGTTCCGCCTGACCCTCGGCGGAGAGGAGCAGTTCCTCCCGATGTTCGACGGCACCGGCTCGGTCCCCGAGGCCCTCGGTGACGAGGACATCCGCACCCAGGCGACCGCGCCGTCGTCGGCACGGTCGACCATCGCCACCTTCGAGTCCGGCAGCTCCCTGATCCGGCCCTCGGGCACGATGTCGGCCACGGTGTGTGCGAGCCTGGCCGGCCGGACGGTCTCCCAGACGCTGCCCGCCTGCGCGTCCAGCGCGATGCCGTCCTCGACGGTGCCGCACTGGACCCCCGCCAGCAACGGGGGGAACGTGCCGGCCACCCCGGTGACCCAGCTGGCGTGGACCGACACGACCGGCGAGCTGCGGGTCGCGGTGCCCACGGCGCAGCGCAACGCCGCGTCCTACGACCACCTCGCGGTGAAGATGGCGGCTGCCGAGTCGGTCGCGGTCGACACCGACCTGCAGCTCACCGTCCTCGACGGCAAGGGCGGCTCGTGGACCTCGCCGGCCTCGACGGTCAACCCGCAGGCCCTGCGCCGGCTGCCGTCGTCGGAGACCGCCGCCAGTGCCTCCGCGCTGAAGAAGCTGGTGCTGCAGCAGGTCGTCGTGCCGACCGCCGACCTCGCCGCGGCCGGCGTGGACCTCACCGACGTGCGCGAGATCCGGTTCACCGGTGGCGTCGGGAGCGACGGCACCACCACGGGCGCCGCCTACCTGTCCGACCTCGCCTTCGAGCGGTCGGCCGTGGGCACCCCCGCCGCCGGCCCGGAGCCGGTGCTGGGCGTCTACGCGCCGTACGTCGACGAGGGCAACGGCCCGGGCACCTACGACCTCGCCGTGGTGCTGGACGAGCCGGCGGACCGGCCGGTCACCGGCTACGTCTCCCTGCTGGGCTCGACCACCAGCCGGGCCGGGGCGGCGATGGAGAAGGTCACCTTCGCGCCCGGCGAGACCTGCAAGGTGGTCACCGCGACGCTCAACGGCGACACGCTTGCGAGTGCGACGAACGGCACGACCCTCAAGGCCAGCGTGATCAACACGCGGGGTGCCGTGATGGGGCGGTCGGCCGTCGTGTTCACGACCGTGCGCGAGGACGACGGCGTCACCAGCGGTCAGCCGCTGCCGCCGTACGGCGTGCCGGGCGACGTCTGTGCGGAGTTCGCCGCGCTCGACGAGGTCGGGGCCGTCACGGCCAGCGACGCGACTCCCCTGCCCGGCGACACGATCACCCTGTCGGCCGGCGGCTTCCGTCCCGGCGAGTCGGTGACCTTCACCGCGAAGGGGCTCGACCCCGTCGCCGGCGTCGCCGACGCCGCCGGCCTGGCCAGCGCCCCGCTGCCGGTGCCGGCCGGGATCACTCGTGGCACCACCGCGGTGCGGGCGGTGGGCGCCGCCACGAGGAGGACCGCCGAGGGCGAGTTCGCGGCGCTCGACGCGACCACCACCAGCCTGGGCTGGTCACCGGACCAGATCGAGATCGGCAAGCCGGTCGAGCTGATCGCCACGGTGGCGGGTCCCGACGTCGACGGCGAGGTCGAGTTCCTCGACGGCGAGACGTCGCTCGGCAGCGCGCCGACGGTCGACGGCGTCGCGACACTGACGGTCCCGGCGTTCAAGGCCGGCACGCACCACCTGTCGGCGGTGTTCGGCCGGACCGAGACCGCGCAGGCCTCGACCTCGAACGTCGTCACCTTCGTCCTCAGCCGGGCCGAGTCCTCGATGGCGCTGTCGCTGTCGTCGGGAAGCGCGTCCTACGGCACCCGGTCGTCGGTGACGGTGCTGGTGCCGGGCGGTGAGGGCGGCACCGTCACGGTCGGCATCGACGGCAGCGCGGCGTCGTACCCGGTGCCCGCTGACGGCAAGGTCGCGGTCGACCTGCCGCCGACGCTCGCGGTCGGCAGCCACGAGGTGACCGCGGAGTTCTCGGGCACCGACGAACTGGCACCGAGCGCGCCGGTCACGGCGACCTACACGGTGACCAAGGCCGCGCTCCGCATCAAGGCACACGCGCGGTCGGCCGTTCGCCGAGGCGCGGCGCTGCCCGTCCTGGTGAAGGTCGGCGGCACCGTCGCCGGCACACCCGCCACGGGCAGGGTCGCGATCCAGGTGGCCGTGGGCAACGGGAGGTTCACCACCGTCGAGCGGGTCCCACTCCGCGGGGGCAAGGTGCGGGTGACCGTGCGCGCCACGACCAGCAGGAAGGCTTCGTTCCTGCGGGTGAGGGCGGTGCTGCCCTCGGGCGCGGTCTACGCGAAGGCCGTGTCGTCGGTGGACGTGGTGGGCCTGCGCTGACCAGACACGGGTGAACCGTCGCCGGGCGGGCGTGGCTCTCGGGCCACGCCCGCCCGTGCTCGTGGCCCCCGGCGGTCCCGTCCGCCCTGGCCCGATCGGGTGGCCCCGCGCTAGTCACAGAATGGTCTCGGGAGGTATGTCGCTCTAGCCGCAGCGGGCCATCCCCGGCTAGCGTCCAGCGACATGACGGCCTACGAGGAGTACCAGACCGGCAGCCGTGGGGGCACCGCGACGTCGGAAGCGCTGGTCTCCTTGCAGGGCGTGCAGAAGTGGTTCGGCCAGCTCCACGTGCTGCAGGACATCGACCTGCAGGTCGACCGGGGCGAGGTCGTCGTCGTGATCGGTCCCTCCGGCTCCGGCAAGTCGACGCTGTGCCGGACGATCAACCGGCTGGAGCCGATCGACGAGGGCACGATCCTGATCGACGGGGATCCGCTGCCGGCCGAGGGCAAGGCGCTCGCCCGCCACCGGGCGGACGTCGGCATGGTGTTCCAGAGCTTCAACCTCTTCGCGCACAAGACGATCCTCGAGAACGTCACGCTCGGCCCGATCAAGGTGCGAAAGACCCCGAAGGCCGAGGCCACCGACCGGGCCATGCAGCTGCTCGACCGGGTCGGCGTCGCCCATCAGGCCGAGAAGTACCCCGCCCAGCTGTCCGGTGGCCAGCAGCAGCGGGTCGCGATCGCCCGGGCGCTCGCGATGGAGCCGAAGGTGATGCTCTTCGACGAGCCCACCTCCGCGCTCGACCCGGAGATGATCAAGGAGGTCCTCGACGTCATGGTCGACCTCGCCGAGCGCGGGATGACGATGATCGTGGTGACCCACGAGATGGGCTTCGCCCGTACCGCCGCCAACCGGGTGGTGTTCATGTCCGACGGTCGGATCGTCGAGACGGCGGACCCCGAGACCTTCTTCACCAACCCAGAGAGCGATCGCGCCAAGGAGTTCCTCGGCAAGATCCTCAAGCACTAAGAAGGAGAGACGCATGCGTTCGATCAGGTTCAAGGCCGCAGCCGCGGCCGTCATGCTCGCTTCCGCTCTTGCCGCCTGCGGCGACGCAGGCGACGAGGGCGGCGAGGGCATCGACGTCGACGTCCAGGAGAACGCCGCGGAGGACTTCGAGGAGGGCACGCGGATGCGTGAGCTGGCCGAGGCCGGCTCCATCAAGATCGGCGTGAAGTTCGACCAGCCCGGCATCGGCTTCAAGGGTGCGACCGACGACGCGCCGGTCGGCTTCGACCCCGAGATCGGCAAGATCCTCGCCGCCGACCTGGGCATCGCCCCGGAGGACATCGACTGGGTGGAGACCATCTCCGCGAACAGGGAGGCCTTCCTGCAGGAGGGCGAGGTCGACCTCGTCATCGCGTCGTACTCCATCACCGACGACCGCCGCAAGGTGGTCGGCCAGGCCGGGCCCTACTACGTCACCGGTCAGCAGCTGCTCGTCCGCTCCGACAGCGACATCGAGACGCTCGCGGACGTCGAGGGCACCGAGGTCTGCTCGGTGACCGGCTCGACCTCCCTGGACAACATCGAGGCGGAGGGAGCCACGCCGCGCGGCTTCGACACCTATTCCGAGTGCGTCGACCAGGTGCTCAACGGCACGGTCGACGCGATGACCACGGACGGCGCCATCCTGCTCGGTTACGCAGCCGACCACCCGGACGAGCTGAAGGTCGTCGTCGAGCCGTTCTCCGAGGAGCGGTACGGCGTCGGCTACCCCAAGGACCAGCCGGAGATGTGCGAGTGGATCGTCGAGACGCTCGAGGAGGCGCAGGAGGACGGCAAGTGGGCCGAGGCCTTCGAGGTGACGCTGGGCAAGTCAGGCGTCGAGACGCCGGAGCCCCCGACCATGGACCCCTGCTCCTGAGCTGACCCAACTGCAGGACCCGGCACGGGCACACCCGCCCGTGCCGGGCCTGCATGTCCAGCCGTCGATCATCCCTGAGCCGGAGAGGAGGAACCGTGCGTGGATGACGTGCTTGCCAACTTCGACCTGGTCCTGAAGGCGTTCTGGGTCACCATCCAGCTGGCCCTCTACTCCGGGATCGCGTCGCTGGTCCTCGGCACCGTGCTCGCCGCGATGAGGGTCGGCCCGATCGCGGTCGCCCGCAGCGTCGCCGCCCTCTACGTGACGCTCGTCCGCAACACCCCGCTGCTGATCGTCGCCGTGTTCATCTTCTTCGCGGCGCCCAACGTCGGGCTGTTCGTCGACACGCCGTACCTCCTCAAGGGCGTCATCGCGGTCAGCTTCTACACGTCTCCGTTCGTCGCCGAGGCGCTGCGCTCGGGCATCAACGCCGTCGACCTCGGCCAGGCCGAGGCGGCCCGTGGGATCGGCATGACCTTCGGTCAGAACATGCGATACGTCGTGCTGCCGCAGGCGTTCCGAGCCTCGGTGCCGCCGCTCGCCAGCACGCTCATCGCGATGACCAAGAACACCTCCGTAGTCGCGGTGTTTGGGCTCACCGAGGCCACGTTCCGAATGCGGTACTTCGTGAACCGCAACTCCGACGAGACCATTCCGCTCTTCATCATCTTCGCGATCGGCTACATCATCCTCGTGGAGCTGATCTCGCTCGGCGCCTTCCGCCTCGAGCGGCACTGGAAGGCGGCCCGCCGATGACTGGATCCGTCCTCTTCGACACCCCCGGTCCCAAGACCGTCGTCCGGCACCGGATCTACACCGCGGCCGTCACCGCCGCCGTGGTCGCCGCGCTCGCGGGAATCGCGCTGTTCCTTGAGTCCGAGGGCGAGCTGGCGTACGAGAAGTGGGAGCAGTTCGTCACCCCCAAGTACGTCGAGGCGCTCCTCGTCGACGGGTTGCTCAGGACCCTGCAGATGGCGGCCACCTCGGTGCTCTTCGCGGTGGTCTTCGGTGTGATCTTCGGCGTCGGCAAGCTGTCGGACCACGGCTGGGTCCGCTGGCCTGCGGCTCTCGTCGTCGAGTTCTTCCGGGCGGTCCCGGTGCTGCTGCTGATGATCTTCGTCTTCTTCACCTGGGGCGTGGGCGACGGCTTCGGCGCCTACTGGTCCGTCGTCATCGCCCTCACCCTCTACAACGGATCCGTCCTCGCCGAGGTGTTCCGCGCCGGGATCCTCGCGGTGCCTCCGGGCCAGGCCGAGGCGGCGTACGCCATCGGCATGCGCAAGAGCCAGGTAATGACCACCATCCTGCTGCCGCAGGCGGTCAAGATCATGCTGCCGGCGATCATCAGCCAGTGCGTCGTGGCCCTGAAGGACACCAGCCTCGGCTACTACATCACCGCGCCGGGCCTGACCTACATCGGCAAGGCGATGTGGACGGAGTTCCCCGGCACACACCTCCAGACAGCGATCGTCCTGGCCGCGCTCTACATCATCGTCAACCTCATCCTCACCTGGCTGGCGACCTGGGCGCAGAAGAAGTTCGTCGGAGAGAAGAACCCGATCGAGTCCGCCGGGATCGGCAACCTCGACGGCGGCCGCAACGCCTGAGCGACGCGGTCACCGCTTCTTCGTCGTCACCCACAGGTTGATGGTGCCCTCGATCACGACGGTGCCGTCGTCGCGGACGCCCTTGACCCGGACCGGCAGGTCTCCCTCGGCGGTGTCCCACTGCTCCTGGTCGGTCTCCGCCGAGCAGGTGATGTCGCTGGTCGCCTTGGCGGTGTAGGCGACCTCCATCCCCTTCGGGATCCACCGCTTGTCACCGGGCACGGTGGCCTCCGCGAGGGCGCCCATCGCCATCTCCAGCCCGTTGCAGAGCGCGATGGCGTGCACCGTGCCGATGTGGTTGTGCACCCGGCGGCGCTTGGGGATCACGACCTCGGCGTAGTTGGGGCGGAGCTCGGTGACCCGCGGGCGGATCGTGGCGAAGTACGGCGCCTTCTGGCTGAACGCGACGGAGAACAGCCGCTTGCCCAGGGTGCTGCCGATCACGGGCAGTCCGGTGGTGGTCTTCCAGAGGCTGTGGACCTGGCTCATGGGCTCGAGATTACTGGTCGGTAACCCTCGGCGCCGAGTCGGCTCAGCCCTCGGTGAGTGCCAGCCGGGCCCACACGGCGCGGTGGTCGCTGCCCGGCACGGCTGCCGAGCCGGACTCGACGGGCGCCAGGCCGCGGGCGAGGACGTGGTCGATCCCGACGAACCGGGGCAGCCAGCCCTCCTCGGGCCAGGTCCGCGACGCCACACCCGGCGACACGGTGAACCCGTCGGCCACCTCCCGGAAGGCCGGGTGCACCCGCGCGGAGTTGAGGTCGCCGGCGAGGACCAGGGCGGTGTCGGCGGGCACCCGGTCGACCCACGCGTCCAGCGACCGCAGCTCGGCGCGCCAGGTGGGGCCGGGGATCGGGGCCGGCGGCACCGGGTGCGCTGCCCGTACGACGACCTCGCGCCCGCCGAGGTCCAGCCGGACGACCGGCATGTCGAAGCGGTAGTCGGTCGGGTCCGGCCACCGCGTCTCCTCCTCGTGCGGCGAGCGGGTGAGGATCGTCGTACCGCCGGCGCCGCCGGCGACCGGGCGCTGCCAGCCGTGGGGCAGCTCGTCGGCCACGCCCGCGCCGCGCAGCCGCTGGAGGTAGGGTTGATCGACCTCGAGCAGCACCAGCACGTCGGCGTCGACGTCACGGACCAGGTCGGCGACGGCGGCCGGGTCGCCCTGGCTGTACTCCACGTTGGCGGCCACCACGGTGAGCGTCTCGTCGGACGCACCGGGCTCGGCTCCGCTCCCGGTCAGCACGATGGGGAGCAGGCCGGCGACCACGGCGACGACCAGCACGGCCGCGGCCGCCCACTGGCGCAGGCCCAGCCACACGACGAGGGTCACCACCGCGACCAGCAGCCAGACACCCCACAGCGCCTGGACCACCGGCAGCAGCGAGTGGAACGAAAGGTCGGCGAGCGGCAGCAGGAGCAGCAGCGACACGGCCGTGGTCCAGAGCAGGACGGCAGCGCGGAGCCATCGATTTCGCACGCGCGGAAGTCAAGCAGCCCGGCGGGCGACGACGAACACGCGGCGGAACGGCAGCACGACGCCGTGGCCGTCGTCGGGGTACGCCGCCCGCAGCCGCGCCTTGAGCTCCTCCTCGAACCGCGGCCGCAGGTCGTCCGGAAGCGCCTGGAGCGTCGGGCGGGCACCGGTGCCGGAGATCCAGCCGAACACCGGATCGGGTCCGCGCAGGACATGGAGGTAGGTCGTCTCCCACGCGTCGACGTCGCAGCCCAGGCCCTGGAGGGCGCGCAGGTAGGTCGCCGCGTCGTGGGCGTCGGGCGCGGCGACGCCCGCCGTGTGCGCGTCGTACGGCGGCTCCGCGGCGAGCCGGGCGCGGAGGGTGTGGCTTGGCTCGCCGAAGTTGCCGGGCACCTGGAAGGCGAGCCAGCCGCCGGGCGCGACGGCCTCGACCAGCGACGGCATCAGGTCGAGGTGGCCGGGGACCCACTGCAGGGCGGCGTTGGAGACCACCACGTCCACCGGCTCGGCGCGCGTGGCGAGCCACTCCCGCAGGTCGGCCCTGTGGAAGACGACCCGCTCGGACGCCGAACTGTCGGTGGCCGCCTCGATCATGGCAGCACTGGAGTCGACACCGGCGACCGCGGCGTCCGGCCAGCGGTCGGCGAGAAGGGAGGTGAGGTTGCCGGGGCCACAGCCCAGGTCGACGACGGTGCGTGGCTGCTCGGCCCTGATCCGCGCGACGAGCTCGACGAACGGCCGGCCGCGTTCGTCGGCGTAGGCGAGGTAGTGCTGGGCGTCCCAGGTGTGGCTCACGCATGTGCTCCCACGTGGTCGAGGATCCGCTGGTTCACGACGTCGGGCCGCTCGAGCTGGAGGAAGTGCCCGGCGCCCTCGACGACCGCGACCACGCTGCCCGCGGGCAGTCGGCCGCCGATCCGTCCGGCCCACCGGGGGTCGAGGCAGCCGTCGTCGGCGCCCTGGAGGTAGAGCAGCGGGACCTTCGGCTCGGCGACCCAGTCGTGGGCGAACGGCTGGTAGCGGCCCGGGAGCCGGCGCTGCCGGGGCTGGGCGCGGTAGTAGCCGATCGCGGCCGCCTTGTGCGCCTCGTCGGGCAGGGCCGCGGCCAGGTGAGCGAGGTCGGTGCGCGCGTCGTAGCCGGGCGACCAGGTGCGCCACAGGTGGGCGACCAGGCGGTCGAAGCTGCGCTCGGGCAGCGTCGGCAGCTGGTTGAAGACGGTGTACCAACTCATCGCGGCCTGGCGCGGCAGGATCCGCAGCCAGCGGGTCAGGTCGTCGCGGCGCGGGTTCATCACGGAGAACGGCGGCACCGCCATCGTCACGATCGCGCCGAACGGGTTGGCGTCGGAGGCGGCGATGCCGTTGGCCGTGATCGCGCCCCAGTCGTGGCCGACGAGAAGGGCGCGGTCGTCGCCGTCGTACGCCCGGTGGAGGGCGAGCGCGTCGTCCATCAGCGCCGGCACGTGATAGCTGCCGTCGCTGGGGATGGTGCTGGGCGCGTAGCCGCGGGTGAACGGCGCCACGACGCGGTAGCCGGCGTCGGCCAGCGCCGGGCCCAGGTGGCGCCAGGTGTGGGCGGTGTCGGGGAACCCGTGCAGCAGCACGGCGAGCGGGCGGCCCGCGTCGTCGACGTCGCCCCAGACGAGGCTGGTGAGGCTGACCCGGTCGAGGTGCGTCACGCGCTGGTCCACGGCGCGACCCTAACGCCCCCTCTATCTTGACATCAAGATTCTCGACCGGTCCGATAGGCTGCCTCCATGCGCGACGAGGTCGACGAGCTGCTCGAGGCGTGGGCCCGCGAGCGCAGCGACCTCGACCTGGCGCCGGTCGCGGTCTTCAGCCGCATCTCCCGGCTCGGGCACCACGTCGACCGGGCGCGCCGCCAGGCCTTCACCGCGCACGACATCGAGCCGTGGGAGTTCGACGTGCTGGCCGCACTGCGCCGGGCCGGGACGCCGTACGAGCTGTCGCCGGGCCGGCTGCTGCGCGAGACGCTGGTGACCAGCGGGACGATGACCAACCGGGTCGACCGGCTGGCGGCGCGCAACCTGGTCGAGCGCCATCCCGACCCGATGGACCGTCGTGGCGTGCTCGTGCGGCTCACCCCCGAGGGCAAGCAGGCGGTGGACGGCGCGTTCGGAGCGCTGCTCGACGCGGAGAAGGAGCTGCTGGTGGGCATGTCGGCCGCGGAGCAGCGCCAGCTCGCCGAGCTGCTGCGGCGGCTGCTGGTGCCGTTCGGCACCTGACCGACGCTCACTCGAGGAGCTCGGCGGCCTCCAGCCACTCCAGCTCGGCGGCGTCCTTCTCCTCCTGCAGCGCGGTCAGCTCGGCCGCGACCTCGGTCAGCCGCTCGGGGTCGCTGGCGTGCTCGGCCAAGGCCGCCGTCAACTCCGCCTCCCGTGCCGCGAGCCGCGCCAGCTGCTTGTCCAGCCGCGCCACCGTCTTCTTCGCCGCCCGCTCCTCCGCGGACCCGGCCCGCGCCGCTCGTCGATCCTCGGGTTCCGGCGCGTCGACCTGACGGGCCTCCGGCCTGGACTCGCTGGCCAGGGCCGTACGACGCCGCTCGAGGTACTCGTCGACGCCGCGGGGCAGCATGGAGATCTGGCCGTCGCCGAGCAGCGCCCACACGGAGTCGCAGACGCGCTCGAGGAAGTAGCGGTCGTGGGAGACGACCACCAGTGTGCCGGGCCAGCCGTCGAGGAAGTCCTCCAGCACGTTGAGGGTCTCGATGTCGAGGTCGTTGGTGGGCTCGTCGAGCAGCAGCACGTTGGGCTCGGTCAGCAGCAGCCGGAGCAGCTGGAACCGGCGCCGCTCGCCGCCGGAGAGGTCGCCGATCCGGGCGGTCAGCCGGTCGCCGGTGAAGCCGAAGCGCTCGAGCAGCGACGTCGCCGACAGCTCCCCGTCGAGGGTCTTCGCGACCCGCCTGATCGACTCCACGGTCGCGAGCACCCGCGCCTCCGGGTCGTCGACCTCGACGCTCTGCGAGAGGTGCTGCAGCGCCACCGTGCGCCCGTGCCGGACCCTGCCCGCACTGAGGTGCGCCTCGCCGGCCAGCAGCGAGAGCACCGACGTCTTGCCGGCGCCGTTGACCCCGACGAGACCGACCCGGTCGCCGGGCCCGAGCCGCCAGGTGGCGTGCTTCAGGAGCACCCGGTCGCCGCGGGCGAAGTCGACGTCCTCGAGGTCGACGACGTCCTTGCCGAGCCGCTGCGTCGCGAACCGCTCCAGCTCGAGCCGGTCGCGCGGAGGCGGCACGTCCTCGATGAGCGCGTTGGCGGCGTCGATCCGGAACTTCGGCTTCGAGGTGCGAGCCGGAGCGCCGCGCCGCAGCCAGGCCAGCTCCTTGCGGACCAGGTTCTGCCGCCGGGCCTCGGACGCCGCGGCCTGTCGCTGACGCTCGGCCTTCGCCAGCACGAAGGCGGCGTAGCCGCCCTCGTAGGTGTCGACCACCCCGTCGTGCACCTCCCAGGTCTGCTGGCACACCGCATCGAGGAACCACCGGTCGTGGGTGACCACCACGAGCGCGGACTGGCGGTTGGCGAGGTGGCCGGCCAGCCAGGCGACCGCCTCCACGTCGAGATGGTTGGTCGGCTCGTCCAGGACCACCAGGTCGTGCTCGTTGAGCAGCAGGCCGGCCAGCGCGCACCGGCGGCGCTCGCCGCCGGAGAGACCTAGCACCGCGCGGTCGAGGTCGACGCCCGCCAGCAGCACCTCGACGATCTCGCGCAGCCGCGAGTCCGCCGCCCACTCGTGGTCGGCCTTCCCCTGCAGCACCACCTCGCGGACCGTGTGGGTGTCCTCGAAGTCGTCCTGCTGCGCCAGCACGCCGACGAGCAGCCCCCGCTGGCGCGACACGCGCCCCGCGTCGGGCTCCTCGGCACCCGTCATGATCCGCAGCAGCGTGGTCTTGCCGTCGCCGTTGCGACCGACGATGCCGATCCGCTCACCGGCGCCCACGCCGAGCGACACGTCGGTGAGGAGCGGGCGGACGCCGTACGACTTGGAGACGCGCTCGAGGTTGAGCAGGCTGCCGCCCTGGCGCGGGTCAGGCATAGGTCACCACGTGCGCGCCGGCCACCGGCCCCGGCGCGAGGGTGCAGCGGTGGCCTCGGGCGGTCAGCTCGGCCGCCGCCCGGCGTGCCGCCTCCACCGTGTCGTGCAGCATCAGCAACGTCGGGCCGGAACCGGAGAGCAGCACGCCCTCGGCGCCGATGCCGCGGAGCTCGGCCTCCACCTGCACCAGGTCCGGCCGCAGGTCGCGCGCGGCGTCCCACAGGTCGTTGTCGAGGAGGTCGCCGACCTCGCCGGTGTAGCCGTCGGCGAGCGCGTCGAGCAGGTCCTCCGGCACCGGCGGCTGCACCGGCGCGTCCGGCGAGAGCTCGTCGAAGTGGCGGTAGACCGCCGGCGTGGACAGCCCCTCGTCGGAGAGCACGACGACCCACCACACCGAGGTCTCGTCGGTCACCGCGCTGACGAGCTGGCCGTGGCCGGTGCCCATCGCCGTACCGCCGAGCAGTGCGAACGGGACGTCGCTGCCGAGCGTGCCGGCGATCCGGAGCAGCTCGTCGTCGGGGGTCTGCAGGTCCCAGAGCCGGTCGAGTGCGAGCAGCGTGGCCGCCGCGTCGGCCGAGCCGCCGGCCATCCCGCCCATCACCGGGATCCCCTTCGCGATGGTGATCCGAGCGGCGCGGTCGATGTCGTGGTGGGCGACCAGCGCCCGGCCAGCCCGGATCGCGATGTTGGTGTCGTCGAGGGGCACGCCGTCGATGGGGGCGGTCAGCCCGACCGACCAGTCCGGGGCGTCAGTGACCGTGACGTCGTCGTACAGCCCGACGGCCTGGTAGACCGTCGACAGCGGGTGCAGGCCGTCGGGGCGCGGGCGGCCGACGCCCAGGTGCAGGTTGATCTTCGCTGGCGCGCGGACGGTGACGCGCGGCGCCGGCGCAACCCTCGCCTCAGACATCGTGCGGCTCCCCCTCCCGCTCGGACGTTCCCGAGTCTGACAGGGCGACCGTGACGGCCACGAACTCGTCGATCCCCAGGGACTCCCCGCGTGCCAGCGGATCGACGCCCGCGCGCCGCAGCGCGGCCTCGGCGGCCTCGGCACTTCCGGCGAGCCCGCGCAGCACGCCGCGGAGCGCCTTGCGGCGCTGGGCGAACGCCGCGTCGATCACGGCGAACACCTGCTGCCGCGTCACCGCGGTCGTCGGCGGCTCGCGGCGGGTCCACGCGACCAGCCCGGAGTCGACGTTGGGCGCGGGCCAGAACACGTTGCGGCCGATCGCCCCGGCGCGTCGTACGTCGGCGTACCAGGCGGCCTTCGCCGACGGGACGCCGTAGGTGCGCGAGCCCGGAGGGGCAGCCAGCCGGTCGGCGACCTCGGACTGCACCATCACCAGGCCGTGCTCCAGCGACGGCAGCAGCGCCATCAGGTGCAGCAGCACCGGCACCGAGACGTTGTAGGGGAGGTTGGCGACCAGCGCCTGCGGCGCCGGTCCGGGGAGCTCGGTGACGGTCATCGCGTCGGCGAGCACCACGCGGAGACGGTCGGCGTGGCCGGGCGCGAACGCGCGGACGGTCGCCGGCAGCTCCTCGGCGAGCAGCGGGTCGACCTCGACCGCAGTCACCTCCGCGCCCACCTCGAGCAGCGCGAGGGTCAGCGACCCGAGCCCGGGACCGACCTCGAGCACCACCTCGCCGTCCACCACGCCGGACTCGCGGACGATCCGCCGTACGGTGTTGGCGTCGATGACGAAGTTCTGCCCCCGCTGCTTGGTCGGGCGCAGGTCGAGCCGCGCGGCGATCTCCCGAACCTCCGCCGGGCCCAGCAGCCGCGGCGCGGAGGTGTCAGCCATGCGCCCACCCTAGTGATGCACGAGGTGGCAGGTTCTGGCGCACGAAGTGGGTGGTTTCGGCGCGGCGAGCCGGCCGGCCCGGCGCGCGAGGTGTCAGACCTGCCACCTCGCGCGCCAGAACCTGCCACCTCGCGCGCCGGAACCTGCCACTTCGCGCGCCGGAACCTGCCACTTCGTGGGGTGGGTCAGCGGAGGCCGAGCTGGGCGGAGCAGTGGGGCCACTGGCCCCAACCGGCGCGGGACTGGAGGATCTGGCCGCGCCTGATCTGCTCCTCGCGGCTGTGCTGGTGCGGGAGGCCGGAGCCGCCGACCGAGCGCCAGGTGGCGGCGCTGAACTGCAGGCCGCCGTAGTAGCCGTTGCCCGTGTTGGTGGCCCAGTTGCCGCCCGACTCGCACTGCGCGAGGCGGTCCCAGACGGTGCCGCCGCCGGCGTAGTTGGGTGCCGGCTCGGGAGCGGGCTCCTTGGTGCCGACCCGCACGACGCGGGCCTGCGGCTGCTTCGTGACGTCCTGGCGGACCACGACGCGGCGTACGACGTCGCCGTTGCGGACGGTCAGCCGGTAGGTCACGTCGCGGCGACCGTCGGCACCCTCCTCGACCACCTCGGAGCGGCCCTCGAGCATGGAGTCGTCCTCGACCCGGCGGACGGGAGCCTCGACGGCCTCGCCCTCGACGTCGCGCTTCTTCACCTCGATGTCGGTGAAGACGATGCGGTCGCCGTCGGCGACGGTCTTCCCCGGCTTCGGCCGTACGACGTCGTGCCGGTCGAGCTCGACGCCGACCTGGTCGAGCGCCTCCTCGACGGTCAGGGCGGTGACCTCGCGCTTGACCGGCTTCTTGCCGGCGAGGCGGAAGGTCAGCTTCTTCGGGGTGACGACCTCGATCGACGCGCCGTCGCGGCTCAGCGTCATGCCGCGGCTGGTCGAGAGGCGGCTGTCGCGGTGGACGGTGCCGATCTGGGCGAGCGCGCCCTGGACGTCGGTCGCGGTGACCCAGTGGGTGCTGGTCTCGCCGTCGACGGTCAGCTCGATCGGCTTGGCGAAGACCACGGCGATCTTGTCGCCCTCGTCGATCTCCTCGTCGAGCTCGGGCTGCACGAGGTCGCGCTCGCCGACGTCGACGCCCTCGTCGCGGAGCACGTCCTCGACGGTGTCGCCCATCGTGGTCACCGAGCGCTCCTCACCGTCGACGGCGAGGGTGACCTCGTTGCTCATCGAGGTGTAGCCGTAGGTCACTCCGGAGACGGCCAGCAGGATCGCGGCCAGGGTCGCGACGATCGCGACGCGGCTGCGGGTCAGCTTGTGGAACAGGGAAAGGGTCGGGTGTGCAAGTCGCACGATTCTCCGATGGTCGTACTCCCCGGGCCTCGGGAGACCAGCGTGCGCCCAGGACGCAGCGCACTGTCCAGCACACCTCCCCCAGGCCCCGGGGAACCCGCGACGGGCTCCCGGAGCTGGTCGGAATCAACCCCCGATCCCGGCCTTCTGGTCTCTACCAGAACCGACGCCGGCACCGAATTGCAAACCGTCGGCGCTGCTGACGCGGGCGACGTGACCGGACTCACCACGAGCCGCCGAACGCCTCCTCGGTGTTCCGGTCGATCGCCGCGCACAGCTCGGCGAGGTCCTCGCCGCGCTCCTCGGCCATCGCCCGCACGGTCAGCGGGACCAGGTACGACGCGTTGGTGCGGCCCCGGTGCGGGTGCGGCGTGAGGTACGGCGCGTCTGTCTCGACCAGGATCCGGTCGCGCGGCGCCAGGCGCAGCGCCTCCCGCAGCGGCGCGGCGTTCTTGAAGGTGACGGTGCCGGCGAAGGACAGCCACGCCCCGCGGTCCAGGCAGGCCCGGGCGAAGGCGGCGTCGCCGGAGAAGCAGTGCATCACCCACCGGTCCGGGGCGCCCTCGGCGTCGATCACCTCGAGCACCTCGTCGTGGGTGTCCCGGTCGTGGATCACCAGGGCCCGGTCGAGCCGCTTGGCGAGGTCGACGTGCCACCGGAACGACTCGACCTGGACCGCGCGCCCCTCCGGCCCGGTGCGGAAGGCGTCGAGGCCGGTCTCGCCGACCGCGCGCACCTTGTCGTGCGCCGCAGCCAGCTCCTCGATCTCGGCCCACGCCGCCTCCAGCTCGCCCCGCTCGGCCAGCCGCGGCGCCTCGTTGGGGTGCAGCGCGACTCCCGCCACGAGCTCCGGCCGGGCCGCGGCCGCCTCCACCGCCCACCGGGCCGCCTCCCGGTCGCAGCCGATCTGCACGATCCGGGTGACGCCGACGGACGCGGCGGCAGCGATGGCCTCGTCGACGTCCCACGGCTCGCCGTCGCGTCCCACGTCGAGGTGGCAGTGGTTGTCCACGACCGGGTGCGGCAGCGGCTCGGGGACGGGCGGACGGTCAGTCATCGACGTGCACCACCTGGTAGACCTCCCGTTTCGGCAGTCCTGCTTGCGCGGCGACCGCGGCGATCGCCTCCTTGCGCCGCATCCCGGTCGCCTCCAGCTCGGCGACCGCGGCGCGCAGGCTGGCGGGGTCGCTCGCCACGCCGGCTCCTGCCTCCGCGCCGGACACGACGACCGTCACCTCGCCGCGCACGCCGGCGGCGGCCCAGCCGGCGAGCTCGGCCAGCGGCCCGCGGCGTACCTCCTCGTGGGTCTTGGTCAGCTCGCGGCACACCGCCGCGGGACGGTCGTCGCCGAACGCGGCCCGCATCGCCTCGAGCGCCGCGAGCGTGCGGTGCGGCGCCTCGAAGAACACCATGGTCCGCTCCTCGGCCGCCAGCGCGGCGAGCCGGCGCGAGCGCTCCCCCGCCTTGCGGGGCAGGAAGCCCTCGAAGCAGAACCGGTCGACCGGCAGGCCGGACACGGCCAGCGCGGTGAGCACCGCGGACGGGCCGGGTACGGCGGTCACCCGCACTCCCGCGTCCACGCAGGCCGCGACCAGGCGGTAGCCGGGGTCGGAGACGCTGGGCATGCCGGCGTCGGTCACCAGCACCACCCGCTCGCCGGCCAGCAGCGACTCCAGGAGCGCCGGCGTGCGGGCGGCCTCGTTGCCCTCGAAGTAGGACACCACCCGCCCGGCGAGCTCGATGCCGAGGTCGCCCACGAGCCGGCGCAGCCGCCGGGTGTCCTCGGCCGCGACGACGTGGGCGGACGCCAGCTCGGCCGCCAGCCGGGGCGGTGCGTCGCCCACCTGCCCGATGGGCGTGCCCGCCAGCACCAGCACTCCGCTCACGTCCCGATCCTCGCATCCCGACGGGGATGCTCTCCTGACGGGCGCCGCCTTGCGTAGGCTTCCCGATCGTGACCGCGGTGGAGGAGGGGACGGGGCGGCCCGAGCGCCTCACCACCCTCTCGACCACCGCGACGGGACGCCGCGTGCCTCCCGCCGCCGAGCGCGCGCTGGGCCCGCTGCGCCGGCTGGGGCGCCGCCGGCGGCTGCTCGGCTGGCTCGGACCCCTCGGCGTGACCCTGCTCGCCCTCGGGCTGCGGCTGGTGGGGCTGGGCAACCCGAACCGGTTCGCCTTCGACGAGACCTACTACGCCAAGGACGCGTGGTCGCTGCTCAACAACGGCTACATCCAGACCTACCTCAAGGACGTCGACGGCAACCCCGACAACGAGATCAACGACGACATCCTCGCCGGCCGGACCGACGGGCTGTGGACCGGCGACCCGTCCCTGGCGGTCCACCCCGACGTCGGCAAGTGGCTGATCGCGGGCGGTGAGCACCTGTTCGGCATGGACCCGTTCGGCTGGCGGATCGCCTCCGCGGTGGCGGGCGCGCTGATGGTGCTGGTGATGTGCCGGCTGGTACGACGGATGACCGGCTCCACGCTCCTGGGCTGCGTCGCGGGCGTGCTGCTGATGCTCGACGGGCTGCACTTCGTGCTGTCCCGGTTGGCGCTGCTCGACATCTTCCTGGCCCTGTTCCTGCTGTGCGGGGTCGCCTGCCTGGTCGCCGACCGGGACTGGCACCGGGCCCGGCTGGCGGCGCGGTGGGGCGGGTCCCACCGGCGCTGGGGACCGCGGATCCTGTTCCGGCCGTGGCTGCTCGCCGCGGGCGTGTGCTTCGGTCTCGCCGTCGGCACGAAGTGGACCGCGCTCTACCCGCTGGCGGCGTTCGGCCTGCTGTGCTGGATCTGGAGCGCGGGCGCCCGGCGGTCGCACGGCATCCGGTGGCCGGTGCTGAAGGGCGCGGTCGCCGACGGCATCCCCGCCTTCGTGCACCTGGTCGTGGTCGCGGCGCTGGTCTACATCGCCACCTGGGGAGGCTGGCTGGCGCACGCCGACGAGTACGAGGAGCACCTCAGCGCCACCCAGTACCGCCAGTACACCGGCCAGGGGCACTGCGCCGAGGACGACGACTCCTACGTCGCCACCGACCTCGACGAGGACCGGCGCTGGCCCACCGCCACCGAGAAGGACGCGGACGGGCCGGGCGAGATCGTCCAGTCCCTGCGGTCGCTCTGGTACTACCACCAGGACGTCTACACCTTCCACACGCACTTCCTGAACTGCTCCGAGCACTTCTACGCGTCCAAGCCCTCGGGCTGGCTGCTGGTCAACCGCCCCGTCGGCGTGGCCGTCACCAACGACATCCCGCCCGACAAGCCGGGCTGCGACGCGCCCGCGGACAGCCACTGCATCAAGCAGGTGCTGCTGGTGCCCACGCCGGTGCTGTGGTGGGGCGGCGCGCTCGCGCTCATGTTCGCGGTGCTGATGTGGCTCGGCGCCCGGGACTGGAGGTACGGCGTCGCCGTGGTCGGCGCCCTCTCGACCTGGCTGCCCTGGCTGCTGTACGACGACCGCCCGATCTTCCTCTTCTACGCCGTCGCGATCCTGCCCTTCACGGTGATCGCGACGACGCTGACGATCGGCACCTTGATCGGGCCCTCCCGGCTCCCGTCGGCCCGCCGCACCGCGGGGGTGGTGGTCGGCGGCGCGTTCGTGATCCTGACCCTGGTGAACTTCGCCTGGTTCTGGCCGATCTGGACCAACCAGATGCTCACGCACAGCGAGTGGCTCGACCGGGTCTGGTTCTCCCGCTGGGTCTAGCGGACCCGCTCGTCGGCGCGGAGCGCCGCGCGAGCCGCGCGGAGCACGTCGTCGACGCCGATCCGCAGCAGCCGCTCGTCGGTCTCGGCGCCGTGCGGGTCGCCGAGCTCGCCCGGTTCGGCGTGCCAGAGCGCGACGTGCGGCCCGGAGGCCGGCGGACCCCACCAGTCGGGCGGGATCGGGCCGAAGAGGACGACCGACGGGGTCGCGAAGGCGGACGCGAGATGCGCGATGCCGGTGTCGCCGCTGACGACCAGCCGCGCCCCGGCCACCACAGCCGCCAGGCCCGCCAGGTCGGTCCGCCCGGCCAGGACCGCGTCGGCCGGCAGGCCGGCCTGGCGTCGTACCGCCTCGGCGAGGGGCAGCTCCGCAGTGGAGCCGGTGACCACGACCGGTGCATGGGTGGCGAGCTCGGCGGCGACCGCGGCGAAGCGTTCGACGGGCCAGCACCTGCTCGGGAACGCCGCGCCGGGGTGGATCACGACCGGGCCGGCGGCCGGGTCGGTCGCCGGGGAGGGGCGGGCCAGCAGCAGGTCGTCGGGATCGGCCGGAACGCCCAGCCCCTCGCCGACCAGCCGGCACCACCGCACCCGCTCGTGCTCGTCGCGCCGCCACTGCGGCCCGTCCACCGCGAGCCCGCCGCGGCCGGGGCCGGCGAAGGCGAGCAGCCGCGTGGGACCGAGCTCCTGCAGCGGGATCTTGCTCGCCGGCCCGTTGCCGTGCAGGTCGACGGCGAGGTCGGGCGGCGGCCCGTCCCAGGCGATCGGGCCGAGGTCCGGCGTCGTCAGCAGCCGGTCGACGGCCCCGGACAGCGCCACGAGCGGCGAGAGCGCCGCCGGTGCGGCCAGGGTGATCTCGGCGCCGGGCAGCGCCCGCCGCAGCGCGCGCAGCGCCGGCACGCCGGTGAGGAAGTCGCCCAGGCCGATCGCGCGCAGCACCAGGCAGCGGCGCACGGGCGCGCCGGTCACCCGACCGCGGCCGCCACGCGCGACACGATGCCGGTCGTGGACCGCCCCTCCAGGTAGGGCAGCACCACGGCGACGCCGCCCCAGCGCTCGAGCACCGGCGCCTCGGGGAGCGCCGTGCCGGAGTAGTCGCCACCCTTCGCCCAGACCGCGGGCTGCAGCTCCTCGAGGGTCGGGATCGGGGTGTCGTCGTCGAAGAGCACCACCGCGTCGACGCAGTCGAGGGCCGCGAGCACCTGCACCCGGTCGGCCTCGGGCACCACCGGGCGGCTCGGCCCCTTGAGCCGGCGCACCGACGCGTCGGAGTTGACCAGCACGACCAGGCAGTCGCCCAGGGCCCGGGCCGCGCGCAGGGTCGCGACGTGGCCGGCGTGCAGCAGGTCGAAGCAGCCGCCCGTCGCGACCACGGTGCCGCCGCCCTGCCCCACCCGGGTCGCGACCGCACGGGCGGCGTCGAGACCGGTCGCCGCGCCGGCGGCCCGGACCGCCTCCTCCTCGGCGGAGCCGTGCACGCCGCCGGAGCGCACGAACGCCGACGCCGCGGCGACAGCCCGCTCGACGGCCTCGGAGACCAGGGCGCCGTCGGCCAGCGCGAGCGCCGCCGCACCGGCGAAGCAGTCACCCGCGCCGCACGGGTCCACGGGACCGGCCGCCCCACCCGGCGGCGGTGGTACGACGCTCGGCGGGCCGCCCGCGCTCAGCAGGGCACCGCGGCTGCCGAGCGTGACCGTGACGGCCCGCGCCTGCCAGCGCTCGCGCAGCAGGTCGGCGCGCGTGGCGACCGCCCGCAGGCCGGTGCCCTCGACCCCGGCACCGAACGCGGTGGCCTCCTTGTCGTTGGGTGTCGCCAGGTCGACGCCGGCCACGGGCGCGGCACCCCGCGGGTGGGGGTCCCACACCATCCGGCCGCGGACCCCGGCGAGCGCGTCCCGGACCTCCGGCGACGCCGTGGTGCCCTGCCCGTAGTCGGCCACGAGCACGGCATCGGCCGCGGCCAGCGCTCGCGCGGCGTCGGCCGGAAGCGGACCGGCGCAGGCACCGCCACCCTCGTCGAGCCGCAGCAGGGGGCGACCGTCCTGGGCCAGCACCCGCCGCTTGACGGTGGTGCGGCCGGAGTGGGGCAGCGCCACGACGGTCACGCCGGCCTCGGCCAGCAGGTCGCGCAGCCGCTGCCCGGCCTCGTCGTCGGCCAGTGGCGCGACCAGCACCACCTCGCGCCGGTCCCCGGCGAGCCGCGCCGCGAGCACGGCTGCGAGCCCGGCGCCTCCGGGGCGCTCGGACTGGCCGGCGACGTCGACGACGGGCACGGGGGCGTCGGGCGCCAACCGCTCGGCGCTGCCGCGGACGTCGACGTCGAGGAGCGCGTCACCGACCACCACGAGGGGACCGGTCATCCGTGGGCCCCGATCACGCCGAGCTCGCGGTCGACCGCCGCGCACATCATGTGCACGGCCACCAGGTGCAGCTCCTGGACGGTCGCGGTGTAGTCGGAGTCGACCGCGCAGACCTCGTCGGCGACGTCGGCCAGCGGGTTCGGGGCGGGGCCGGTCAGCGCCCACACCTTCGCCCCGACCTCCCGGCCCCGCTCGGCGGCCGCGACGACGTTGGGGCTGCGGCCGCTGGTCGACAGCAGCACCAGCACGTCGCCGGGGCGGGCGTGCGCCTCCACCTGGCGGGCGAAGAGCTCCTCGGGCGGGTAGTCGTTGATGATCGCGGTGAGGCTCGAGGTCTCGGCGCTGAGACACAGCGCGGACAGCGGTCGGCGGTCCTCGCGGAACCGGCCCACCAGCTCCGCGGTCAGGTGCTGCGCCTGGGCGGCGCTGCCGCCGTTGCCGGCCGCGAGCAGCCGCCCACCGGAGCGCAGCACGGGCGTGAGCCGGACGCCCCAGTCGTCGACGACGTCGACGCAGCGGCCGAACGCCGGCAGGGCGGCGGACAGGCTGGCGAGGTGCTCGTGGGCGCAGCGGGTCCCGGGACGGGAGGCGAGCATGCTCATCGGCGCACCCCCCGCTGTTCGCGCACCGCCATGGTGGCGGCCGGACGGGGAGCCCCGTGCGCCGCTCGATAGACCACTTCCGTGCGTTCCACCACGGTCCTCCAGTCGTAGAGCTCCTCGGCACGGCGCCGACCGGCGGCGCCGTACTCCTTGCGTTCGCGGTCGTCGGCCAGCAGGCCGCGCAGCGCGGCGGCCATCGCCGCCGGGTCCTTGGGCGGCACCAGCTCGCCGGTCGTCCCGGGGACGACGGTGTCGCGGTGTCCGCCGACGTCGGTGGCCACGACCGGCAGGCCGCACGCCATCGCCTCGACCGGCACGATGCCGAACGGCTCGTACCACGCGCCGGTCACCGCGACGTCGCTGGACGCGAGCACCCGCGGCATGTCCTCCGGCGGCAGGGCGCCGACGAAGCGGACGCGGTCGGTGACGCCGCAGGAGGCGGCCACCTCGGCCAGCCGGCGGACCTCGGGGTCGGTGTCGAGCAGCTCGGCCGGCGGCCCGCCCACGACCAGCAGCTCGGCGTCGGGCACGCCGGCCAGCGCCTCGATCACGGTGGCGAAGCCCTTGCGTGGGACCAGCCGGCCGACGGCGACCAGGCGGGGGCGCCGGCCGCGTCGCCGGGAGCCCGACCCGGAGGCGGGCAGGAAGCGCCGGGTGTCCACACCGCACGGGATGACGCTCGCCCGCCCGGCCGGCAGACCGAGCTCGCGCAGCTCGCGGACCTCGTCGGAGCAGGTCGCGATCACGTGCTGGGTGTCGTGCAGGAGGCGGCGCTCCATCTCGATCCGGCACGGGGGGCTGGTGTCGGCGGCCCCCTGGTGGCGGCGCTTGACCACGCCCAGCGCGTGGAAGGTCTGCAGCACCGGCACCGGGCGGCCGAGCGACCGGGCGACCGACCCGGCCGCCTCCACCGACGCCACGCCGCTCATCCAGAAGTGCGCGTGCACGACGTCGGGCGGCCGTGCCGTCCACCGGTCCGCCAGCCCGGCGGCCAGCTCGTCGAGGTGGTGGGCGATCTCGTCCTTGGGGATCGGCACCGCGGGTCCGGCGGCGACGTGGTCGACGACGTAGCCGCCCGGCGCGCGGACCCGGTCGGGTCCGTCCGCGCGGTCGCGGCGGGTGTGCACGACGACCTCGTGCCCCCGCGCGGCGAGGCCGGCGGCGAGCTGGGCGACGTGCACGTTCTGCCCGCCGGCGTCCTCCCCGCCCAGCGCAGCGAGCGGGTTCGCGTGCTCGGAGACCAGTGAGATCCTCATGAGGCAACCCCTTCCGCGGGTCGGAGGTCCTCGGCGCCGAGCCGGAGCCGGTGGACCGCATCCACCACGTCGGCCGCGGTGACCGACGAGAGACAGGGGTGGCCGGGGACCGGGCACGAGGTGGCGCGGGTCCCGGCGCACGGGGCGTCCTGGTCACCGAGGAGCACCAGCGGCACGCCGTACGGCGCCCAGCGGGTCGGGGGGACGGTCGGCGCGAACAGGGAGACCACTGGGGTCCCGACGGCCGCGGCGAGGTGGGCGGGGCCGGTGTTGCCGACCACGACGACGTCGGCTCCGGCGAGCACCGCACCGAGCCCCGCGAGGTCGGTGCGCCCGCCGAGGTCGACGACGCCGGGCGTGCCGGAGGCGACCTCGGCCGTGAGCTCCGCCTCGTCCGGTGCGCCGGTGACCACCACCAGGAAGCCGTCGGCCACGAGCGCCTGCGCCGCCTCGCGGAACCGCTCGACCGGCCATGCGCGGGCGGCCACCGACGTGCCCGGGTGCAGGACGACGTACGACGCCGAGCGGACCTGCTCCGGGAGGACGCCGGGGTCGATCCGCACCTGCAGGCCGCCGTCGTCGCCCTCGGGGAGCCGGCCGCCGCACGCGACCGCCAGCCGCAGCTGCGCCTCGGCCTCCGGGATCACGTCGGGCTCGCGGAGCCGCAGGTCGAGCAGCGACCCGGGGTAGTCGCGGCTGACGGCGCCGACCCACGGCACGCCCGCCAGGCGCAGCACGAGCGCGGTCGGCAGCGCGGACTGGTGGAAGGAGGTGAAGACCACGGCCCGGTCGACGCCGAGGCCGGCCACGTGGGAGCGCAGCGCCTCGACGTGCTCGGGGTCGACCGCGTCGGGCTCGGGGTCGATCCAGGGAGCCTCCCAGCAGACCACCTCGTCGACGCCGGGGAGCAGCTCGGCGGCCGCCCGGCCGCGGGGACCGCAGAGCAGGGTGAGCCGGTCGCAGGTCTCGCGCAGGGCGCGGATCGCCGGGCCGGTGACGAGGACGTCACCGAGGCTGTCGAGCCGGACCGCGAGGCAATGGGTCACCACTGCCCCCCGAGGATCAGATCGGCCGCCTGGCGCAGGTCGTCGGCGACGATCGGGGCCTCGAGGACCTCGTCGCCGAGGGTCACCGGCGTGGGGACCAGCACGGCGGCCGCGCCCGCCGCCTGCGCCGCCCGGACGTCGGAGCCGATGTCGCCCACGACGACGACCCGGGACGGGTCGACGCCGAGGTCGGCGCAGGCCTTGAGCACCATGCCCGGCGCCGGCTTGCGGCACTCACAGTCGTCCTGCGGACCGTGCGGACAGACGTAGAAGCCCTCGAGCGGGCCGAGCAGCTCCTCGACACGGCGGTTGACGCTCTCGACCTGCGCGGGCTCGAGCATCCCGCGGGCGATGCCGGACTGGTTGGTGACCACCGCGACGCGGACGCCCTCGTCGCGCAGCCGGTCGAGCACCTCCCGCGCCTGCTCCATCGGACGCACGCGCGCCGGGTCGCCGTTGTAGGGGACGTCGTGGACGAGGGTGCCGTCGCGGTCGAACAGCACGGCGTCCGGGGCGCCCTTCCACGGCGTCTGGTGGCGGTGCTGCACGCGCCCGCGGACCGCGTGCCAGACCGCGACCGGAGGGATCACGGCGCTGGTCAGCGTCATCCGGGCGAGCTCGGTGGCGTCGCGGGGACCCGGAAGCACCCGCACGGCGGTGAACTCGGCCGTGCCGGCGAGCCAGCCGAGACCGGTGAGCGCAGCGATGCGACGGTGACCCGTGGCCGTGGCGACGCCGGCGGCGAGGCCCAGGGCGGTGACCGCGACATGGCGGCCGAAGCGGCCCTTCGGCGATCGACCGCGCTGCCACCAGTCGCGGCCGTGCAGCCGACGCATCAGCTGGTCGTCGGCGTTGCCGCGCTGGCGCTTCACGCTGGCCCAGAAGCCGTCCTGCCGGACCGGGTGGACCGTCTGCCGCGCGCCATAGCCGATCGTGCCGCGATCGGCGCCCAGCCGCAGGGCGATGTCGGTGTCCTCCCGGAACGCCCGTCCGAACCGCTCGTCGAAGCCACCGACCTCGGCCAGGGCGTCCCGGCGGAACGACATGTCGGCGGTGATCCACGCGGCGTCCGCGAGGCCGAGCGTCGAGCGCTCGTCGTCGGTGGGCCGGCGGCCCTCCGGCCGCGGCACCACGATCCGTGCCTGGCTGCCGACGAGGGCGCCGGCCTCGGCACGCTCGAGGTCCACCAGCAGCCTGCCGAACCAGTCGGGCGGGACGACGACGTCGTCGTCGAGGAAGCTCACCCACGGCGTGCGGGCCCGGCGCCAACCGAGGTTGCGGGCGCGGGCGGGGCCGCCTCCTCCCGACCGGGCGACGCGGACGTCGAGGGTGCCGGTGGGGTCGAGCTCGGCCGGGTCGAGCGGCGGGCCGGACGGCCGGTCGTCGACGACCACGACCGGCGCAGTGACCGGCTGGTCCTGGTGCGCCAGCGCGGCCAGGAGGTGGTGCAGGCTCGCCCGCCCGATGGTCGGCACCACGATCGTCGTCGACGACGTCATGCGAGCGCCTTGCGTCGTACGACGAAGGGGCCGATCGCAAGCATCGCGATCGGAGCGCTGCCGAACACCTCGAGCGCGTCGTGCGGTGTGTCGACCATCGGCCGGCCGGCGGTGTTGAAGCTGGTGTTGACCACGACCGGCAGGCCGGTGCGGCGCTCGAACGACGCGAGCATCCGGTCGAGGAGCGGGTCCTTCTCGGGATCGACGGTCTGCGCACGGGCGGTGCCGTCGACGTGCACCACGGCGGGGATGCGGTCGCGCCACTCGGGCTTGACGTCGTGGACGAAGAGCATGTGCGGCGACGGGATGGGGCCGCGCTCGAGGATCTGCGGGGCCCGCTCGAGACGCACCATCGGCGCCACGGGGCGGAACTCCTCGCGGCCCTTGACGTCGTTGAGCCGCTCGACGTTGTGGGCGTGGCCGGCGTGCGCGAGCAGCGAGCGCCGGCCCAGGGCGCGCGGGCCGTACTCGCTGCGGCCCTGGAACCACCCGACGACCCCGTCGTCGGCGAGCACCTCCGCCACCGCCTCCGCCACGTCGTCGGGCCGCTCGTAGGGCAGCTGCGCGTTGCGCAGGACCGCCTCGATCTCCTCGTCGCTCCAGCCGCGGCCGAGGTCGGCGCCCGGCATCGGGTGCACGCTGTCGCCGCGGTCGGCGACGAGGTGGAGCGCCGCGCCGAGCGCGGTCCCGGCGTCGCCCGCGGCCGGCTGCACCCACACGTCGGAGTAGCCGCTGCGCTCGAAGACGCGCGTGTTGGCCACGCAGTTGAGCGCGACGCCGCCGGCCATCGTCAGCCGGTCGCCGCCGGTGCGGTCGCGCAACCAGCGCGCGAGGTCGACCAGGACCTCCTCCAGCCGCGCCTGCACCGACGCGGCGAGGTCCGCGTGCTCGGAGGACCACGGGTCGCTGGACTCGCGCCGCTTCACCAGGGCGCCCCACTCGATCGGGTCGATTCGGAACCCGCCGTCCTCACCGGCGGCGACGGCCTCGCGCAGCTCCGGCAGGAACCGCGGCGTGCCGTACGACGCCAACGCCATCACCTTGTACTCGTCGCTCGACCGCTTGAACCCGAGGTGTGCGGTGACGTCCTCGTAGAGCAGACCGAGCGAGTGCGGGAGGCGCTGGCCCGCGTGGACGGTGAGCCGTCCGCCGTCGTACCGCCCGGCGAGGTGGCTGCCGCACTCCCCTCGTCCGTCGAGGACGAGCACGTCGGCGTCCGGCACGGGGGCCGCGAGGGCGGCGGAGCCCGCGTGGGCCATGTGGTGCGGCACGAAGACCACGTTGGCGGGGTCGAGCCCGGGCAATTCCTCGGCGAGCATCGTGGGCGCGTGCCGGGCGTAGGTCTGGCGCAGGTGGTCCCACGGGTCGTGGACGCCCAGCGCCTCCGGCGGCTCCGCCAGCGACGGGTCGTAGGAGTAGGCCACGGCGTCGAGGTCGGACGCGGCGAGGCCCGCCGTCGCGAGGCACCAGCGCGCGGCCTCCCCGGGCAGCTCCCAGCCGGCGAAGGCGACGTTGGCGTGCCCGTGCTTGCGGCGGGTGAACCGCTCCTCCTCGGCGGCCGCGACGCACCGGCCGTCCACCACCAGCGCGGCCGCGGGGTCGTGGAACAGCGCGTTGATGCCGAGGACCTTCACGAAACCTCCCGAGGTGGAGCAACATTGAGGAAACCAAGCAACATCCACTGCGGTGCCCTAAAGCACTTCCGACAAACGGTTCTCCGACAGATCGTTTGCGCGGGCGCATGGAACGGGCGCTGGTGGGCACTGACCGAGGCATGCGCGTCCTGCTCTGGCACGTCCACGGCTCCTGGGCGACCGCCTTCGTCCAGGGCCCGCACGAGTACGTCGTACCGGTCACGCCGGACCGTGGACCGGACGGCCTCGGTCGGGCACGGACCTGGGACTGGCCCGCCAGCGTCGTCGAGGTCCCTCCCGAGCAGCTGGCCGAGGAGCCGATCGACGTCGTGCTCCTCCAGCGCCCGCACGAGGTCGAGCTGGCCGCGCGCTGGCTGGGCCGGCGCCCGGGCATCGACGTGCCGGCCGTCTTCGTGGAGCACAACACGCCGGTCGGCGACGTGCCGTGCACCCGCCACGTCCTGGCCGACCAGCGGGCCATCCCGATCGTCCACGTCACCGCCTTCAACGAGCTGATGTGGGACTGCGGCGACGCCCGCACCACGGTCATCGAGCACGGGGTGATCGACCCCGGCGACCGCTACACCGGCGAGGTGCCGCGCGCCGGCGTCGTCGTCAACGAGCCCGTGCGGCGCGGCCGGTTCGTCGGCACCGACCTGATCCGCGAGGTCTCCCGCCAGCACGGGATCGACCTGTTCGGCATGAAGGTCGACGAGCTGGCGACCGGCGGCGAGGACGAGCGCTCCCCCGGCATCCGGACCTACGAGGACCTGCCGCAGTCCCGGCTCCACGAGGAGCTCCCCCAGCGAGCCGTCTACCTGCACACGCCGCGGTGGACGTCGCTGGGGCTGTCGCTGATCGAAGCGATGATGCTCGGCATGCCGGTCGTCGCGGTGGGCACCACCGAGGCGCCGGTCGCCGTGCCCACAGACGCGGGGGCGTTGGCCTCGCGCGCCCAGGACCTGTCCCGGGAGGTACGCCGCTTCCTCCGCGACCCCGAGCTCGCCCGGGCCAGCGGCAAGGCCGCCCGGGCACACGCGCTCGAGCGCTACGGCGTCGACCGGTTCCTCCGCGACTGGGACGAGCTGCTCGCCGACGCCACCCGATGATCCTCAACCTGACTGGAGGTCTCGCATGACTGAAGAGATGAACGGCCGTACCGCCCTGGTGACCGGCGGAGGCAGCGGCCTCGGCCGCGCCACCTGCCTCGACTTCGCCGCCGCTGGCGCCCACGTGCTCGTCGCCGACATCGACAAGGCCGGTGCCGACGAGACCGTGGAGCAGGTGAAGGGCCGCGGTGGCAGCGCCGAGGCGGTGTCGCTCGACGTGACCGACCGCGGGCAGGTCGACTCGGTGGTCGAGGCGGCGTTCGACCAGCACGGCGCCGCCTTCGACTGCCTGGTCAACAACGCCGGCACCGACCGGGGAGCCGACCTCGTCGACATCGACGACGACCAGTGGCACTCGGTGTTCGGCGTCAACCTGCACGGCCCGATGTATCTCAGCCGCGCGTTCGTCCGCGGCCGGCTCGCCGTCGACGCACCGGCCGACACCGTCGCGGACCTCGTCTTCGTCGTGTCGATCAGCGCCGTCACGGTCGGCTCCGGAGCCGCCGCCTACAACGCGTCCAAGGCCGCGGTCGGCAAGTTCGCCGAGATCGTCCAGACCGAGTGCCGCGAGCGTGGCTGGCCGGTCCGCGTCACGTCCATCCACCCGGCCGCGATGGCCACGCCGATGATGGACCAGTGGAGCCTCCCGCCCGAGCGGATGATGGATCCCGCCATCGTCGCCGGGTTCATCCGCCACGGCGTCACGCTTCCGCCCGAGGCCGTGCTGCAGAACGTCGTACCGACGCTGCGAAACGAGTACTACCCGCGCTGATCGCTTCTCTGGCGGTGGGTGGGTGTCCGTTGGCTGCGGTTGCGTAGGGGGTGCCGGGCCGTAGGGCTTTTACGGCCGGGGCGGTTCTGGTTGGGGTCGGGTTGCGTTGCCGGCCTCCGTTGCGTAGGGCGCGGGGGCGGGTGCCGTAGGGGTCGCGATCGCTGCTGCGGCGACCCGGTTGCGCCACCTTTCGTCCACAGTCGCGGATAGAGAATCGTCAGTCCACAGGCGGGTTTCCGGCTCGTGGATGTGTCGGTGGCTGGTGCTTTGATGAGTGTCATGGAACAGCGGACCGGCACCGACGAGGGAGGGCAGTACGACGGCTGCTCGACCGCGGAGCTGCTCGCCCACATCGCAGGTGGAGTCCGTGCTCGCCGGTCGCTGATGATCCAGGAATGGGTCGCCATCGTGGCCTGGGCCGACCAGAACATCGTGGACTGCGAGGAAGGCGCCGCCACCCTCATCGAGGACTATGTCGACACCGGGATCCCGATCGCCGGCCCAGGTGCACCACTGGTGTCGGAGTTCGCGCTGATGGAGCTGATCGCGACCCTGGAACGCACCCCCGATGGTGGCCGCGCCTACGTCGGCCGGGTCATCGGATGTGCGTGGCGGCTCAAGCAGATCTACGCCGCCGTCCTCGCCGGCCGCTGTTTGCCGTGGAAGGCGGAGCGGGTCGCCGACCTCACCCACGACCTCAGCCTCGAGGCCGCTGCGCACGTCGACCGGAAGCTCGCCCCGCACATCCGGTCGTGTTCGTGGCGGGAGGTCGAGCACCACATCGACGAAGCCATGACCCTCTACGACCCGGAGGCGGCTGAGGCCCGGCGTGAGGCGTCGTCGGACTCCCGGCGGTTCGACGTCCACCTCGACGACGTCACCGACGGCGTCGTGCAGGTCGACGGGGTCCTCGACGCCGCTGATGGTGCCGACCTCGACACCGCCGTCAACCGCCGCGCGGTGCTGTTGGGCAAGCTGGGGCACGACGGGACGCTCGATGTGCGGCGGGCGGTCGCCGTCGGCGACTTGGCCCGCAACGACCTCACCCTCGACCTCGAGACCGTCGACGAGTCCACCGGCGAGGTCACCACCGCATCCCGCGGCCGGAAGGCCGTGCTCAACGTCCACGTCTCGGATGCCGCCATCACCAGCGCGACTGGTGAGACTGCTGCGCCGGTGGGGCGGTGGGAGGACCAGCAACGCCCCATCACCGTCGCACAGATCAAGGAGTGGCTCGCCACTTCTGGGACGACGGTGGTCGTGCGTCCGGTGATCGACCTCGCCGGACACATCCCGGTCGACTCCTACGAGATCCCCGACCGCCACCGCCACCAGGTCGAGCTGCGCGACCACCACTGCGCGTTCCCGTGGTGCGGCCGCAGGGCGTCGCGCTGCGACCTCGACCATGCCCTCCCGCACAACCGGGGCGGGGTGACGTGTCCGTGCAACCTCGTCCCCGCCTGCCGGTCCCATCACCGGGCGAAGACGTTCTCCACCTGGCGCTACGTCATCGTCCAACCCGGCACGTACCTGTGGATCACCGCGAACGGGCGACACTTCCTCGTCGACCACACCGGCACCCGCACCCTCGACCCACCAGTCCACGTCGACACCGACGTGCACGGCCCGCCGCCCGACCACGACACCCGACCCTGGCCCATCCAGACCGGCCCACCCTGCCCCGGCTGACTCCCCCGCCCCACACCCCACCGCCAGGTGGGGCCAGCGGCATGCCCGGCGCCGGTCAGAGGAACTGGGCCGGGTCGAACTCGTCGATCGGGATGATCCGGACGCGGGGCAGGCGCTCGTTGAACGCCTGCACGTCGTACTCGAGGTCGAAGAACTCCAAGCCGTCCTCGACGAGCTGCTGAAAGCCCTGATTGCGGTACTCGACGAAGCCGACCACGCCCACGCGGCGGCCGTCGAGCAGCTCGCCGACCTGGTCGAGGAAGTCGCCGTCGTTGCTGACCAGCACCACGTCGGCCTCGCGCGACCGGAGCTCCTCGAGGGTGCGCTGGATGGCGATGTCGACGACCTTCTCGCCGGAGCCGCCGGAGAGGGGCACGGGGCGGTAGCCGATGGCGATCAGGGCCTGCACGAACGACATGGGGAGCTCGTTGTTCGCGGCCAGGAAGAACAGCCCGCGGGGCTCGTTGCCCCACCGCTCGCGCGCGAACTGCAGCAGCCGCTCCCAGCGCGGGCGCTCCTCCGGGCGCGGGCGGCGGCCCAGGATGCCGGTGCCGAGGGTGGCGTCGATGTTCTCGCCGTCGACCAGGACGTACGTCGGACGCGATGCCTCGGCCATGTCGGAAGACTACGGGGCCAATGCGGTCGGCGCGCGGCGGAGCCGGCCTCGGCCGGCCTGCTTGGCCTCGTAGAGGGCGGCGTCGGCGGCGGAGTAAAGCGCGCGGAGGTCCGTCGCGTGGGTGGGCAGGTGCGCGCATCCCATGCTGACCGACACCGCGAGCAGCTCGCCGTCGGCGAGCCGGAACGGCCGGGCCAGGACCGCGGCGAGGATCTCCTCGGCCCGAGCGAGCGCGACGTCCTCGGCGCAGGCGGTCATCAGCACCGCGATCTCGTCGCCACCCAGCCGGCACACCACGTCGCTCTCCCGGCTGTGCTCCCGGAGCAGCCGGGCGATCTGGATCAGCACCTCGTCGCCGGCCGGATGCCCGTGACGGTCGTTGATGGCCTTGAAGTGGTCGACGTCCATCAGCAGCAGTGCGGTGCCGGCCTCGCTGCCCGCACCCATCAACGCGGAGCTCGCCGCCTCGTCGAGCACGCGGCGCGTCGCCAGGCCCGTCAGCGGGTCCACGGCGGCCAGCTGCTCCAGTCTCGACACCAGGCGTGCGTGCCGCTCGCTGGCGACGGTCAGCAGCACGCTGGTCGTCACCAGCGCCGCGGTGACGTAGCCCGCCTCGACGACCGCCTGACGGAGCGGCAGCTGCGTGCCGACGACGACGATCTCACCGGCGACCGCGGCCGCCGCGACCACCGCGGCGCCTGCGGGGCGCAGCTGGGAGGCGCCGTAGAGCACCGGGAAGAGGAAGAAGATCTGCGCGGAGACCGACGCGTCGTCGGTGAGCAGGTCGATGGCGGTCACCGCGACCACACCCAGCAGCGGCCCCAGGGCCCAGGCCACCCGGTGCTCGGCAGTGAAGCGCCGCGACACGATGCTGAGCGCGACCACTCCGCCGACGAGCGCCGCCGCGGCGACCAGCCCGGGGGCGGCGACCGCGTCGCTGCCGTGCTGCAGCGGTGCGGCGACGATGGTGACCGCCGCGGCCACGGCGGCCAGGACCGACACCGAGCGGGCCGCGGGACGCGGGTCACGCGGCTGCATGCACGAGAGGAGCTCCATCGCAGACCTGGGTGGTGAGAGGTGGCGCCTCACACGGAGGAGGCCCGACTCGTCGACGATAGGACCGCCGGCGCGGGCCTCCGGGCCGAACCGGCGGAGCGAGCCCTCCTGCGGCCGGATCCGGGACGGTCGCTCGGGCGGCGTGGTCCGCAATGACCAGCACCTGGGACCCGAACGGTTCCCGGCTGGCCGGGGACCGCGGCGGCGGTCGCTGGCTGGGCGTCGTTCACCGATCGCGGCTCCTCTCGGAGAGGGGCACCGCGCCCCACAGGCCGGCGAACGCCAGCGCGACCGCCGCCGCGGCGATCGATGCCCCGGTCGGCCCGAGGACGATGTCGAAGACGAGGTAGATCACCGAGACCGAGACCACGGCCAGCCCGGCGAGGCCGGTCAGCATGCAGGTGTGCGCCGCGGCGACCAGCCACTCCCGTCGCCCCTGCCGGAACAGCAGCCGGTGGTAGCAGACGGGAGCGACGATCACGAGCGTCGTCAGCACGGCGACGACCAGGATCGCCAGGTAGATCTTGCGCTGGTGGTCGGCGAGGTCGTCGAACCGGGCGCTGAACGGCACCGTCAGGAGGAACCCGGTGAGGATCTGCACGCCGGTCTGCATGACCCGCAGCTCCTGCAGCAGCTCGTTGAGGTTGCGGGTGATCTGCTGCGGGGGCCGGTCGTGCGTGTCCTCGGAGCCGGACGGCTCCTGCTCAGGCGCCGCCCCGGCGGTGGTCACGCCGGACCTCCTGGACCCAGCGGCGGCAGCAGTCGGTCACCGCGGCTCCTTGTCGGTGTCCTGGTTGCCGGTCCGGGCGTCGGGCCCGGTCGCGCCCTCGTCGACGCTGTCCTCGCCCTGGTCGGTGGGGTGACCCGCCACGGAGTCGCCCGGCGTGATCGTCCCGCCAGCGTCGTCGAGACCGCTCACCTCGGAGACCTGGCCGCCCTCGTCGCTGTCCTTGTCCTTGCTGTCACCGATGTCCACGATCATCCCTCCTGGTCGGCAGTCACGGACTGCCACGACGGCGTGGTCCGGCCAGTGCCGGGCCACGTGCTCCTTGACCTGCGTCAGCTGCGCCTCGTCGCCGATCTGCACCAGCAGGTGCCCGCCGGCGGCGAGGTGGCCGAGGCCGACGTCGATGCAGGCGCGGATCAGCTCGCAGCCGTCCGCTCCCCCGTCGACCGCGCTGTGCGGGTCCTCGGGGAACAGGACGACGTCCTTGCTGCGCAGCCACGGCGGGTCGGCGATCACGATCCCGAAGACCTCGCCCTCGGCGAGCGCGGAGGCCAGCGGTCCGCAGCGGACCTCGGCGTCCACTCCGGCAGCCTCGGCGTTGCGGCGCGCGTAGGCCACGGCCACCGGGTTCCGGTCGACCTGCACCAGCGGACGGCCGGCATCGCGCGCGGCGAGGATGCCGATGTGGCCGGCCCCGGAGCAGAGCTCCAGGATCGGTCCCTCCGGTGCGGTGGCCGCCAGCTCGGCGGCCCACCGGCCCTGCTCGGCCGTCCACGGACGCGGGCGCAGCACCCGGTCGTCCCACTCGATGGTCAGTCCCGCGAAGTCGGCGTGCTCGGTCTGGGCGTCGAGCCCCGTCACAACGCTCATGGCCCGCTCAGTACCCGCCGGACCGGCGGGCATCCGGTCCGGCCGCGGGGTGCACCGCCGACCGAGGTCAGAAGACCGGCTTGCCCCCCGTCACCCCGAGCACCGTCCCGGAGACGTACGACGCCTCGGCGGGCGAGGCCAGGAACACGAAGGCCGGCGCCACCTCGGCCGGCTGACCGGCCCGGCCCAGCGGGGTGTCGAGGCCGAACTTCTCGATCTTCTCCACCTCCTGGGTCGCGGGCTGCAGCGGCGTCCAGATCGGACCGGGCGCGACGGCGTTCACCCGGATGCCGTCCGCCCCGAGGGACGCCGCCAGGTTGACCGTCATGTTGTTGATCGCGGCCTTCGTGGCGGCGTAGTCGATCAGCGTTGTGGAGGGCTCGAACGCCTGGATGGAGGTGTTGTTGACGATGCAGCCGGGCCGCCGGCGCAGGTGCGGCACGGCGGCGCGCACCAGCCACAGCAACGCGTAGAGGTTGGTCTTGAACGTGCGGTCGATGCGGTCGTCGTTGAGGTCGTCGACCGCGTGGTCCCGCGCCATCTGGAAGCCGGCGTTGTTGACCAGGACGTCGAGCGCGCCCAGCTCCTCGACGGTGCGGGTCACCGCCTCGTCGCACGCCGGGCGGTCCGTCAGGTCGAGCGCCAGCGGTAGCGCCCGGCGGCCCTCCGCCTCGACGAGGCGGGTCGTCTCGTCGGCGTCGGGCTGCTCCTCCGGCAGGTAGGTGAAGGCGACGTCGGCGCCCTCACGGGCGTAGGCGATCGCCACCGCGCGCCCGATCCCGGAGTCGGCACCGGTGACGAGGGCCACCTGGCCCTCGAGCCGGCCGTGCCCGACATAGCTGTCCTCGCCGTGGTCGGGCTGCGGTTCCATCTCGCCCGTCAGGCCGGGCGGCGTCTGCTGCTGCGGGGGGAACTGGGTGTCGTCGCTCATGCCCGGTGCGTTACCCGGATGCCGGCCGGCGACCCGGGTAACGCCTCGGGTGAGCCGGACGGGACGTCCGGAGGAAGGCGGGCTGACATGAACGACCGACTGCACACCGACTCGAGCGTCGAGGAGACCCCGAAGTCGAGCCGACTCCCGTTCGTGATCGGCTTCCTGGTGCTTCTCGGGATCGTGCTCCTCACGATGCTGGTCATCGGAGGCGCCGTCCTCTGAGGGCCTACTCGGTGCGACCGGCGGTGAGGTCGTCGAGCAGCGCGTCCAGCAGGCGGCGCAGCCCCGGGTGGCTCACGTGTCCCTCACGGGCCACCTGGATCAGCCGGTCGGCGATCTCGCGCACCTTCACGTTGCGGTTGCGCGACCACCACTTCAGCATCGCGAACGCCGCGTCGGCGTCGAGGCCGTAGCCCAGCATCAGGATGCCCTTGGCCTGCTCGATCGTGTCGCGGGCGGCCGCGGAGGCCGCGACGGCGGCGTCGGCGGCCGCAGCGGTCTCGGCCTGCATCTCGGGCGTCAGGTTGAGGTAGTAGCCCACGAGGCGGTCGACCTTGCCCTCGGGGAGCCGGCCGGCGTCGTACTCGCCCTCGCCGACGAGGACCACCCGCCGCTCCTCGGCACCCACCACGATGCGGTAGTAGATGTTGAACGGCGCGCCGCCCTCCACCGCCTCGCGCAGGGTCTCCTCCACCCGCTCACGGTCGTGCTCGTGCTTGTGCCGCATCACCAGCTCGGTGGTGGGCTCCACCTCGCCGGGCCGGTAGCCGTGGATGACGTAGACGTCGTCGTCCCACTCCCAGGACTGGCCGGCGACGTGGTAGACGAACCGACCGGTCTGACGGGGCAGGGACGGATCGAACTCCGGGCCGTCGTGGTCGAGCGGTGCCTCGGTCACCAGTTCCCCCTCTTCGTCGGCGTGCCGAGTGGACGGCACCGGGCCCGTGCGGCCCGTATGCCGGCTGACACCTCGGGTACCGCCGCAACCACCGGAGGAGGTCGCACATGAACCGTCAGGACATCCGCGCTGGTCATTATTCCGAACCGCGCGGCCGTCACACAATCTCGCGTCCGTTCCACGTGCTGGTCCGCGACGCGCTGGCCCGCCTGATCCTGGGCGACCTCCGCGGAGGCACCGCCTGATGCGACTGCCTGAACCCTGCGGCCCCCTCAGCGAGGGAGTCGTCCGGGCACTCACGGCCCAGCCCGACGGCCCCCACCCCGTGCCGCAGTCGCGGGCGATGGGCGAGGTCACCGACCCGCTGACCGACCGCGACTTCCAGCTCGCGCTGTGGATCCTCTACGAGCTGCACTACCGCGGCTTCGAGGGCGTCGCTCCCGACGCCGAGTGGGACCCCCTGCTCCTGGTGAGCCGTGCCGCGCTCGAGCGCACGTTCGAGCACGCCGTCCGCGCGCTCGTCGGCGAGCGGACGGAGGCCGACGAGCTCGGCCACCTCGGTGAGGACGCCGCGGACCGCGTGACCACGGCCCTGATCCGGATGACGATCGCCGACGGCGGCTCCGGCGTGTCCGGGTTCCTCCAGCGCAAGGCCACCCGCGACGAGTACTGCGAGTACCTCGCCGAGCGGGCCGTCTACCACCTGCGCGAGTCGGACCCGCAGAGCTTCGTGCTTCCCCGCCTCGGCGGGGCGGCGAAGGTGGCCCTCGCCGAGCTGCAGTACGACGAGTACGGCGGCGGCCGCCCCGACCGGCTGCACCAGGCGCTCTTCGCCCGGGCGCTCGAGTCGCTCGACATGCCGACCAACCTGGCGTCGTACATCCCGGAGGCGGAGGGCGCCACCCTCGCCTCGGTGAACGTGATGAGCCTGTTCGCGCTGAACCGCCGGTTGCGGGGCGCGGCGATGGGCCACCTGGCCGCGTTCGAGGCGACCAGCTCGCTGCCGTGCGACCGGATCCTGCGCGGGGCGCGGCGGCTGAGGCTGCCCGAGGCGGTGCAGGACTACTACGACGAGCACGTGGAGGCGGACGCCGTCCACGAGCAGCTGGCGATCCGCAACATCTGCGGCAGCCTGGTCGCCGAGGAGCCCGAGCTCGCCGACGACGTGCTGTTCGGGGCGATGGCCTGCCTCGCCGTCGACGGCCTCGCCGCCGAGACGATGCTGCGTCGCTGGGAGGAGCGCCGGGCGGGCAGGCCGAGCGCCGACCGGCGGCCGACGAAGGCGGCGGGATGAGCAAGCGCAGGGTCACCGTGCAGGAGTGCCCGGGAGGTCCGCTGCTCGTCCGGGGCGCCGACGAGGTGGTCGGCGCGGACGGCTCCGTCGCCGAGGCGACGCGCTCCGTGGTGGCGGTCTGCCGCTGCGGCCGGTCCGCGCGGATGCCGTTCTGCGACGCCAGCCATCGCGCGCGGCGGCAGAAGAAGCGGGACGACTGACCCGACTGACCCGACTGGCCGCCCGGTCGACTGCGCCGACTGCGAAGCGGTCGGGCACACGACAACGGTCCACCGACTTGGTCCCTCTGAGCGTATCGAGGGGACCGATATCGGTGGACCGTCGTCGTGACCGTGGTGGCGGGCCGTCCGCCGGGTCGGGCCGGCCCGCCACGGTCACGGGTGGCTCCGGCCGCAGCCGGAGCCCGTCTCTGTCAGGCCGCCTTGACGGGCTTGTGCTGCTCGGCGCCGATGGACCTGCGCAGATCGGTGAGGATCCGCTGGAGCAGGCGCGAGACCTGCACCTGGGTCACGCCGAGCTCGTCGGCGATCTCCTGCTGGGTCATCTGGTCGTAGAACCGCATCCGGAGGATCCAGCGGTCCCGCCGCTTGAGGCGGCGGCACGCCGGGCCCAGGATCGCCACAGCCTCGCTGTGGTCGAAGCCGGACTCGGTGTCGGGGAGCAGCTCGGCGAGCGTGCCGCCCGACTCGGCGACGGGCTCGTCGAGGGACGAGGAGCGGGCGAGGTCGCCACAGGCCATGGCCTCCTCGATCTCGCTCTTGGGGCAACCGAGATGCGCGGCGAGCTCGTCGGGGCTCGGCGCGCGGCCGAGCTCCTGGGTCAGCTCCTCGTCAGCCTCGGCCAGCCGCGGGCGCAGCTCCTGCACGCGGCGGGGCGGACGGACGGACCAGCTGGCGTCACGGAAGTGACGCTTCAGCTCGCCGAGGATGCTCGGCACGGCGAAGACGAGCAGGTCGTCGCCCCGTTCGGGGTTGAACGCCTGCACCGAACGGGTCAGTGCGAGGCAGGCGACCTGCTCGAGCTCCTCCAGCGACTGGCCGCGGTTGCGATACCGCGCAGCCAGGGAGCGGGCGACCGGAATGTTGACGACGATCACCTGCTCCAGCAGGGCGTCGCGCTCGGGGCCGGAGACCTCCTGCGCACGAGCCAGCAGCTCGGCGGTCGTGGCCTTCCGGTCCTCAGAGGAGAGGACCGGGTGAGAGCCAACAGGGCCTGCGGTCGAGACGGACGGTGTGGATGGTGGTACTGCAGTTGCAAGGGACACGGACAACACAACTCCCGAGTTCGAGAGCGACGTGGCGGTTGGCTGGGCCACGGGGTCAAGCGTCTGACGCGTCTGTACCCACGCTACTCCAGATCCATACCGCTTGGCTACCCGGACTAGCCATGCGATCTAGTCCAGAATGACTAGAGCCAAATCGGGACGTCGTCCCGGTAACCGGAGCCACCCGATCGAGTTGTAACAGCAGCACGTCCTTCGGACATGTGCAAGCAGTAGATCCCCCCAAGGAGCAGTCGTGGAGCAGATCCAAGCAGGGCTCAGCCCGTTCACCCGGCGCAGCCGCTCGCTCGCCGTGAGCCACGTCGAGCAGGGCCTGAGCCGCGGGCTGGAGCCGGGCGAGCACGTGCTGGTCCACGACCCGGTCGCCGACGAGCACTTCACCGCGGTCGTCGCCGACATCCACTTCGAGCTCCACGACACCGGCTACCGGCTCGAGCTCGGCACCCGGATCACCGCGGGCGAGGCCGCCGAGTGGCTCGAGCCGCGGCCGGCGGCGGACGAGGACCGGCCCACCACCCGCGACATCGTCGACCTCCTCGCCGAGCTTCGGCGCAGCGAGCGGGACGTCTCCGCAGCGATGGCCGACCTCAAGGCCCGCTGAGGCACGTCGTCGCACGAGGCCCCAAGCACCGTTCGGCCACCGGTCCCTAGTCCGTTCGGGCCATGCCCACCTGACCACCGTCCATTGCTGGGTGAATCGTCAACAAACGCACTGTAAAGACATCCAGAATCTCCGCGTGGCCAATGAGAACCTGATCCGCGTCTACCTCGTCGACGACCACGAGGTCGTCCGCCGTGGCGTCGCCAGCCTCCTCGGGGGCGACCCGTCGATCCAGGTCGTCGGCCAGTCCGGCAGCGCCACGGTCGCCCTGCGCGAGATCCTCGCCCTGCGCCCCGACGTCGTCGTCCTCGACAACCACCTCCCCGACGGCAGCGGCATCGACGTCTGCCGCGAGATGCGCGCCACCGACCCCGCCATCAAGGCCCTCATCCTCACCACCTACGACGACCCCGAAGCCATCTCCGCCGCCATCCTCGCCGGCGCCTCGGGCTACGTCCTCAAACGCATCGAGGGCAACTCCCTGGTCAGCGGCATCCGCCTCGTCGCCGGCGGCCACTCCCTCATCGACCCCACCGTCGCCAGCCGCGTCGTGGAGCAGATGGAGATGCAGAAGAAGTCCCTCGACGTCATCACCGAGCTCACCCCCCAACAACGCAAGATCTTCTTCCTCATCGCCGAAGGCATGACCAACCGCCAGATCGCCGAACAGCTCTACCTCGCCGAGAAGACCGTCAAGAACCACGTCACCGGCCTCCTCGCCCGCCTCGGCCTCCAACACCGCACCCAGGCCGCCCTCCTCGCCGTCCGCCTCAAGGGCGCCGAGCGCGCATCGGCACCGATCCCGGTGCCCGCCACCGGCAGCACCTCCGGTCGCGTCCCGGGCAACCCCGAGACCGAGCGCCTCGCCATCCGGCACGCCGCAGGCGGCCGGCGCGCGGGCTGACCCGCCGACCCACGACGAAGGCCACGCAGCGCGACGAAGGCCCCGCAGCCGGGAGGACTGCGGGGCCTTCGTCGTTCCTGCGTCGGGTTCCCTCAGAGCGAGAACCTGCCGACGAGGTCCTTGAGCTCGGCGGCCACGCCGGTGACGCCGGTGGCCGAGCCGAGGGTCTCGCGCGCGCCCTCGCTGGTGGCGGCCGCGGCGGCAGCGACCTGCGTGACGTCCTCCGCGATGCCGTTGGCGCCGGCCGCGGCCTCGGTCACCGACCGCGCGATCTCGTTGGTGGTCGCGGTCTGCTCCTCCACCGCGGAGGCGATCGTGGACTGGATGTCGTTGATCTTCGCGATGACGTCGGTGATCCGGCTGATGGCCGAGACCGCGCCGTGCGTGTCGCTCTGGATGGCCTCGATCCGCTGACCGATCTCCTCCGTCGCCTTCGCGGTCTCCTTGGCCAGCTCCTTCACCTCGTTGGCCACCACCGCGAAGCCCTTGCCGGCGTCGCCCGCACGGGCCGCCTCGATCGTGGCGTTGAGTGCGAGGAGGTTGGTCTGCTGGGCGATGGAGGTGATCACCTTGATCACCTGGCCGATCTCGGCGCTGGACTCGCCGAGGGACGCGACGGTGCCCTGCGCCTCGGAGGCCACGCCCACCGCCTCGGTGGCCACGGTCGCCGCCTCGGTCGCGTTCTTGGCGATCTCGCGGATGGAGGCGGTCATCTCCTCGGCCGCGGTGGCGACGGTCTGGATCGAGGCGGAGACCTCCACCGACGCGCTGGATGCGGACGCGGCGCGGTCGGAGGTCGTCGCCGCCCCCTCGCCCATCCCCTGGGCAAGGGACGTGAGCTGGTCGGCGGCGGCGGACAGCGTGTCGGCCGTGCCGCCGATCTCGCCCATGCTCGTGCGCAGCGTCGCGATGAGGCTGCGCAGGGCCTCGGCGACGCGGCCGACCGCGTCGTCCCCCTCGACGGTGAGCTGGCGGGTCAGGTCGCCACGGGCGGCGGCGGAGACCACCTCGAGGATCTGGTCGACCTTGGTGGCCACCAGCGCTGCCGCCTCGCGGTCGGCGGCGTCGCGCGCCTCCTTCTCCTCGGCCATCCGGATCTTCTCGGTGACGATGTCCCAGGTCGCCATCGCACCGACGTAGCTGCCGTCGGCGTCGCGGATCGGCGAGACCAGCAGGTCCAGCACCTCGGGGCCGACGTTGATGTTGGCGCGACGCGGCAGGTTCTTGTCGTCGGCGAGGATCCCCCGCTGGTAGCCGGGGTTCTTGTGGAAGATGTCGAGGCTGGAGCCGACCACCTGGTCGGCCCGCACCGGGAGATGCTGCTCGAGCCGGCTCAGCGTCTGCAGCGACGCGGGGTTCATGTAGCGGATGACGAACTCCCGGTCCGCGAACATCATGTTCGTCGGGCTGTTCTCCATCATGGAGGTGATCCGAGCCGCCTCCCGCTCCGCGGCCACCCGCTCGGTCACGTTCACCACGACGACCAGCGCCCCGATATAGGCGCCGTGGTCGTCGTACACCGCGGTGGTGGTCGACTCGAGGACGTCGCCACCCACCTCGACGTGCGCGTTGTGCGGCAGGAAGGTGGCGTCGCGCACCAGGTCACGGCCGAGCTCGGGGTGGCTGTAGAGCAGCTCGAACGACTCCCCGACCAGCTTCTCCCCACCCTCGACGCCGAGCCGGGCCATGCCCTCGAGCGCCGCCTTGTTGACGTGGCGCACGACGTAGTCGGGCGAGAGGAAGAACGCCGTCAGCGGCAGCGCGTCGACGAAGGCGTACGACGGCGCGGCGGGCTCGCTGTCGGGCGCAGGAATGGGCCCGCTGTTGGGTGCCGTGGTGGGCGCGGACAGGGTCTCGGTCACGAGGGTCCTCCGGTTCGGGGCGCCGCCGAGACGTCGACGGCGCGGTCTGCATCGAGCACGAGCAGGATGGCTTCGGGAAGCGGGCGGACGCCGCGCACGACGTCCTTGACCCGCAGGGGCATGTTGGAGGGCGGCGGCTGGACCTCCACGCCGGCGGCGTCGATGACGTCGCCGATGTCGTCCACGAGGAGGCTGACCACCTCGCCGCGACTGCGCACGATGACGTTCATCGGCAGCTGACCCTCGGCGCGCGGCGGCAGGCCCAGGCGCACCCGCAGGTCGACCGCGGTGACGATCTGCCCGCGCAGGTTGATCAGGCCGGTCACCGCGTCGTCCGCCTGCGGAACCGGCGTCATCGGCTGGTGCCGCAGCACCTCCTGCACCTCGGCGACGGCGACCCCGAAGAAGAGGTCGGCGACCCAGAACGTGCAGTACTGCTCCGCGGTCAGCTGGACCTCGGACTCGGCGACGGTGCTCATGCGGGGACTCCTGACCTGGCGACGACGACATCCAGGTCCACCAGGTCGGTGACCCGGTCTTGGACCACGGTGCTGCCGGTGACGCCGGCGCGGCCGCCCACGTCGCTCGCGGTGATCGCCACCTCGACCACGTCGAGGACCCGGTCGATCACGATGCCCACGGCGCGGCCGGAGCCGGCCTTCTCGTGCACGACCACGCTCACCTGGGTGCCGCGGTCGCTGGTGTCCGGGAGGCCGATCGCCGGGGCCAGTCGCACCAGCGGCAGGATCCCGTCGCGGTACTGCACCACCTCGGTGGGGCCGCTGCGCTCGATCCGGCTCCGCTCGAACTCCTCGAGCCGGGCGACGGCGTCGAGCGGCAGCGCCGCCCGCCGGCCGTCGGCGATCTCCAGCACCAGGAGCTGGGTCGCGTCGCCCTGGGAGCCCGCGCGCGAGTCGGCGAGCTCCTGCTGCACGGCGTCGATCCGCTGGCTCGCGGCGACTCCGGCGACGTCGAGGATCAGCGCGACGCGGCCGTCGCCCATGATCGTGGCGCCGGCGTACATGGCCAGCCCCTTGAGCTGCCGGCCGATCGGCTTCACCACGATCTCCTGGGTGTCGTGCACGGTCGAGACGCACAGCCCGAAGCGCACGTCGTCGGACTGGAGCACGACCACGGTGAGCGCCTCGCTCTCGGGCGCGGCCCCTCCGAGCGCCTCCGCGAGCGAGACCAGCGGCAGGAGCCGGCCGCGGAGCCGGAGCACCGGGCCGTCGGCCAGGTTCTCGACCTGCCGCCGGAGGTCCTCGCCCTCGATCCGCACGAGCTCGACGAGGTTGGCCTGGGGGATGGCGTAGCGCTCGCCACCCTCGCCCACGACGAGCGCCGGGATGATCGCGAGGGTCAGCGGGATCCGCACGCGTGTCGTCGTCCCGCGGCCGACCTCGGAGGCGACATCGACGCTGCCGCCGATGCGCTCGATGTTGGTGCGCACGACGTCCATGCCGACCCCGCGCCCCGAGATGTTGGACACGGCGGCCGCGGTCGAGAAGCCCGGCCGGAAGATCAGGCCGAGCACCTCGCGGGAGTCCATCCGGGCGAGCTGGTCGCGGGTGACGACGCCGCGCTCGACGGCGACCGCACCGATCTTGTCCGGGTCGATCCCCTTGCCGTCGTCGGCGATCTCGACGACGACCTGTCCGGACTCGTGGTAGGCGCGGAGGGTCAGCGTGCCCTTGGCCGGCTTGCCGGCGCCGACGCGGTCCTCCGGCCGCTCGATCCCGTGGTCCATCGAGTTGCGCACGAGGTGGGTCAGCGGGTCCTTGACCGCCTCCAGCAGGCTGCGGTCGAGCTCGGTGTCGTGTCCCTCCATCACCAGCTCCACCTCGCGGCCGAGCTGGTGACCGAGGTCGCGGACGACCCGCGGCATCTTGGACCAGACCTGCCCGATGGGCTGCATGCGGGTCTGCATCACCGACTCCTGCAGCTCGCTGGCGACGAGGTCGAGCCGCTGGCTGGCGCGCACGAGCTCGATGTCGTCGGCAGCGCCGGTCCGCTGGAGGATCTGGTTGCGGGTGAGCACCAGCTCGCCCACGAGGTCGACCAGGTTGTCCAGGAGGTCGACGTCCACGCGGACGGACGAGTCGACGACGGTACGGCGCTCGGCGCCGTCCGACGCCTCGGCCGGCGCCTCGGCGGCCGGCTCCGCCCGGGGGGCGGGTGCCGGCGCGGCCTTCGCCTCGACGGGCGGCACCACCTTCTCCTCGGTCTTCGGGGCGGACTTCGGGGCCGCCTTCGACCGAGGCTTGGGCTTCGCCCGCGGCTTGGCCCTCGGCTCGGCAGGGGCCTCGACAGCGGGCTCCGCCGGGGCCTCGTCGGCCGCGACGCGTGCCGCGGCGGGCTCGGCAGGCTCGACGGGCGTCGGCTCCGCGGCAGGCGGCTCGACCGGCGCCGGCTCGACAGGTGCCGGCTCGGCGGCGGACCCGGTGGCCAGCAGCCCCTCGATGACCGCGACCACCGGCGCCACGTCGACCGACGGGTCCACGTCCTTGCCGGTGCGCTCGATCACCTCGAGCAGCGCCCGGGTGGTGTCCACCATCGTCAGCAGCGCCTCGGCGACGGTCGGCGTCATCACCGCCTCGCCGTCCCGCAGCCGGGACAGCAGGGTCTCCCCCACGTGGGTCAGCTGCTCGAGGCGGTTGAAGGCCAGGAAGCCGCTGGTGCCCTTGATCGTGTGGATCGTGCGGAAGATGCTGGACAGGCGCTCGCGCGAGTCCGGCTGCTGCTCCAGCTCCACGAGGTCCCGGTCGAGCTGGTCGAGGTTCTCGTGGGACTCCACGAGGAACTCGGCGATGATCTCTGCGTCGTCGTCCACGCATCCCCCTTCAGGTTCGTCCCGACTATCGGCGGGCGAGGGGAAGGGATGAGCGGCGGAGGGTGATCTGGGACCAGGTCCCGGGTGACCCTAGTACATCTAGCCCTTGCGGGAGCGCAGCGCCTCGGTCAGCGAGGCGACGGCGTTCTCGGGCGGGGAGGCGGCGTCGGCGTTGGCGTCGGCGAGCTGCGCCAACAGCTCCGCCCGGTGCACGGCGACCGAGCGGGGAGCGTCGATGCCTATCCGGACGACGTCACCGCGGACCTCGAGGACGGTGACCGTCACCTTGTCGGAGCTGTCGCCGATCACGATCGACTCGCCGACACGGCGGGAGAGAACCAGCACGCGAGCGAGGCTACAGGCTCGGCCGCGGGAGGGGCCGCCGCACTCCGCCGGTCACACCAGCGGAGCGGCGAGCGGCAGGTCGGCGTCGTCGAGGATGACCTGGCTCGCGCGCCGGGTGGCGGTGTTGACCACCAGCGGAGCCCGCAGGTTGACCGTGGTGTCGGCGAGCGACTGCCCGGCGCGGACCACGAGCAGCACGAGCACGTCCTCGATGGAGTCGATGCCGAGCTCGCCGACGACGTCGTCCCCGATCTCCGGCGTGTAGTCGGGGTAGAACGGGGCCGGCGGCACCACCACGAACTGCAGCCCGTCGCTGTCGAGCGACTTGAAGCCGTGGAGGACGCCGTCGTCGTCGAGGCGCACGAGGGCGAACCGCTCGTCCTCGGGGAACCCTGGCATCGGGTGGACGAGCTCGATCACGGGGATGTCGACGGTGGCCATGTTCACCGCTCGATCATCGCAGGAAGTCCAGCAGGCTCGGCTGCATGACCCGTGACGTCGCGGCCAGCGCCGCCTTGTAGGCGACCTCCTGGAGCTGGAGGTCGACCGTGGTCGCGGCCAGGTCGGCGTTCTCGATGGTGCTGAGGTTGTTCTTGAGCGACATCTGGGTGTCCGCCGCGGCGAGGTCGGCCTGCTCGATCCGCTGGAACCGGGTGCCGGCGGCGGTGCGGGCCGCGGTGACGGTGTCGGTCCTGGTGCGGAGCGCGTCGACCGAGGCCCGCATCGCCGTGGCGTCCCCGGCGCGGAGCGCGGCCGCCAGGGCGTCGAGCTCGGCAAAGACCGAGGTCGGCCCGTCGCCGAACACGTCGCGGCCGTCGAGGTCCACCTTCACCACCACGCCGTCGGCGATCCTCCGGTTCACATCACCCGGCGTGCCGATCCAGGTGCCCGTGGCGTCGTACGCCTTGGCGCCCGCGGTGACGCCGCCGAAGACGGGGCGCTCCAGGTAGGTCGAGTTGGCCTGGGAGATCAGCGCCTCCCGGATGCCCTCCACCTCGATCGCCAGCGCCTCGCGGGCGACCGGCCCCATGGACCCGGTGTTGGCGCCCTGGAGGGCGAGGTCCCGCGCCCGACCCACGGTCGTCGTCACCGACGCGAGCGTGCTGTCGATCTGGGTGAGCCAGCCGAGCCCGTCCTGGGCGTTCCGGCCGAACTGCGCCTGGTCGGCCATCGAGCTGCGCAGCCGCATGGCGGCCGTGGTGCCGGTCGGGTTGTCGGAGGGCCGGTTGATGACGCGGCCGGTGGACAGCTGCTCCTGCACCCGGGCGAGGCGACCGAGGCCTCGCTGGAGGTTGTCCAGCGACCCCTCGGTCAGCATGCGCTGGGTGACGCGTCCGATGCTCATCGTTGCTCTCCTCAGCGGCCGACGAGGCCGGTCCGGTTGATCAGGGTGTCGAGGACCTCGTCCAGCGTGGTCAGCAGCCGCGCGGCGGCTTCGTAGGCCCGCTGGGCGGTGACCATGTTGACCGTCTCCTCGTCGAGGTTCACGCCGGCCTGCTGCTCCCAGGCGGTGGCGAGCGAGCCGGCGAGCGAAGCCTGGTTGGCGGTCTGCCGCTGGAGGGCCGCCACCTGGGTGCCGAACCCGTTGACCAGCCGCTGGTAGGCCCCGGTGTAGCTGCCGGCCGTGCTGAGCGCGTCGGCGTTGCCACCGTCGCGGGCACCGCCGGGCACCGCCGACGCGGCGACCAGCGCCGGGTCGGTGATCGCCACCTGGAGGCTCGCCGCCCCGACCGCGGGGTCGTAGGAGAAGAACGCGCTGCCGGGGTTGCCGGCGGCGTCGTACCCGAGGGCATGCTGGGCGTTGACGTCGGCGGCGAGGTCGGCGGCGATCGCGTCCAGCCCGGCCTGGTAGGACGGCAGCGTGGTCGTGAGCAGCTCGGTGACCGCACCGAGCTCGCCACCGGGCCCGGCGGCGCCGGTGGGCAGCGTCGCGCTCCCCCAGCTCGCGTCGATCCGGAAGGTGATCGGCGCACCGTCGGCGTCGCCGGTCGGCGTCACACCGGAGGCGACCACGAAGGTGCCCGCCTCGCGGCCCTGGACCAGGCTCTCGCCGGCGACGGCCACGTCGAACTGGCCGTCGGGCCGGACCGTGGTGACGGCGCCGGCGAGCTCGGCGAGGCGCAGCGCGAGGGCGTCGCGGCGGTCCCGCAGGGTGCCCGCGTCGGTGCCGTTCTGCTCCGTCGTCAGGATCTGGTGGTTGAGGGCGGCCAGGTCGGTGGCGGCGGTGTTGACCTCGCTCGCGAGGTTGAGCACGTGCACCCGCTGGTCGGCCTCCTCACCGCTGATGTTGGCGACCTGCACCCGCAGCGCCTGCGCCAGCGTCTCGGCCCGGCCGAGCACCTGCTGGCGGGCCGCGTCACCGCCGGGGTTGTTGGAGAGGTCCGACCAGGCGTTCCTGAAGTCGAGCATGGCCTGGTAGGCGCCGTTGGCGCCGGGCTCGCCGATGCCCTCCTCGACCCGGCCCAGCACCACGGTGCTGGTCTGGAGATAGGCCAGGCCCGCGTGCTCCCGGCGCACCCGCGCGTCGAGGAGCGGGTCGACCATGCGGCGCACCTCGCCGACGCCGACGCCGTCGCCGTGACCGACGTAGCGGGACCACATCGCCGGAGCGGCGCTGCTCACCGACTCGCCAACGACGCGGCGGCGGACGTAGCCGTCGGTGCTGGCGTTGGCGATGTTGTTGCCGGCGATGTCGAGCGCGACCTGGTTGTAGCGCAGGCCCGAGAGTGCCGTGCTGATCGAGCCGAAGGAGCCGGCCACGTCACAGGCTCCTGTCCAGCAGGCGCCGCCGAGGCGCCTCGACCACAGCGCCGCCGGAGGGCGTGTAGCCCTCGGTGCTGCTGCCGCCGATGGCGAGCAGCGTCTCGCGGGCGGAGCGGTAGCCGGCCGTCAGCAGGCCCTTGGCGTCCTCGGAGGTCTCCGCGATCTCCCGCGCGATGGAGATCAGCGTGTCCCGGTGGTCGAGCAGGATGCCGCGCCACGGCTCGTCGGCGGCGTCGGCGAGCGCGGTCAGCGACGGGTTGGGCGTGAGGCCGGCCTGCTCGGCCGCCTCGTCGGCGGCGACGGCGCGGAGCACCTCCGTCTCGCGGAGCGACTCGAGCACGTCCTCGATCTCGCGCGTCGCGTTGACCAGCCACTTGGTGCGGCCGCTGGCGAGCACCAGCCGCTCGACCTCGAGCTTGTACGACAGCGTCTCGAGCAGCTCGCGCTCTCGCCACAGGATCTGCGACAGCTTGTCCATGTCGTCGTCTTGACCTTTCCGTCCACCGCGTGGGCATCCGCCCCGGAGTCGCGGCGTTCTCTCCGGTTCCCTTCGCCCGGAGCCGCGCGGATCTGAGGCATTGGTCCCGAATGGGCGAACCGGGGCCGGTCCAGACCACCTGACCGATCGGTCAGCGGACGATGACGCGGCGGGTGACGGTGACTAGTCACGAGGGGCCTGCGGGGACTAGGACCGCCAGGGACCCTGGTCCTGTATTCGGCCCGGTCAGGGGCCTGACTGGTCCCTGTTTCCAGCCGACACGCCGACATCCGGCACCAATCTCGTCCTCGTGAACGAGAACACCAGCACTCTCCGCGGCGAGGCCGACGAGCTGATCACCAGCCACATGCCCCTCGTCGGCCACATCGTCCGGGAGATGATGAGTCGGGTGCCATCGCACGTGAGTCGTGACGACCTGACCTCGGCGGGCCTGACCGCCCTGGTGCTCGCCGGGAGGGCGTACGACGCCGACCGCGGCGTCCCGTTCGACCGCTACGCCGCGACGCGGATCCGTGGCGCGCTCCTCGACGAGCTCCGCTCCGTCGACTGGGCGTCGCGGTCGGTGCGCCGCCGTGCACGGGACCTCGCGGAGACCCGCAGCCGGCTGGCGAACCTGCTGGGCCGCACGCCCACCGTCGCCGAGGTCGCGCAGGCCGCGGGCATGTCGGAGGAAGAGGTCGTCGCCAACGACGACGACGTCTCCCGGGCGCAGGTGCTCTCCCTCCAGGGCTCGACGACCACGCCGATCGACGAGCTGGTGCCGACCCGTGCTCCGTCCCCGGAGGACCTCGTCGAGCAGGCCGAGCGGCTCACCTACCTGCGTGAGGCGATCGAGGAGCTGCCCGAGCGGCTCCGCGTCGTCGTGCAGGACTACTTCTTCGCCGAGCGCCCGATGGCCGACATCGCGGCCGAGCTGGGCGTCACCGACTCCCGGATCTCGCAGATGCGGGCCGAGGCCCTCGCCCTCCTGCGTGACGCGCTCAACCACGCGCTCGAGCCGTCGCTGGTCAAGCAGACCGGCAAGGCGGGAGGCGTCGCCCAGCGCCGCCGCGAGACCTACTTCGCCGCCGTCGCGGCGCGCCACGCGGAGGGTGCCCGTCGCGGCGTCCTGCGCCCGCTCGACGCGGTCGGCTGACCGGGCCGCACGCGGCACCACAGCTCGGCGGAAATCTTCCGCCAAAACCCTTCGGTAGGTCGCCGACCCGGCCGAAGGACACTCCGACGGGCGACCACGGACGGACGCCCCGGAACACACACCCATAACTCCAGGAGGGAACCATCATGGGTCTTCGCATCAACCAGAACATCGAGGCCACCAACGCGTACCGCAACCTGTCGGTGACGCAGAACCAGCTCTCCAAGTCGATGGAGAAGCTGTCGTCGGGCTTCCGGATCAACCGGGCCGCCGACGACGCCGCCGGCCTCGCGATCTCCGAGGGCCTGCGCTCGCAGGTCGGTGGCCTCAAGGTCGCCGTCCGCAACGCGCAGGACGGCATCTCCGTCGTGCAGACCACGGAGGGTGCGCTCACCGAGGTCCACTCGATCCTGCAGCGCATGCGTGACCTCGCGGTCCAGGGCTCCAACGACAGCAACAACGCCGAGGCGCGGGCCAACATCCAGGCCGAGGCGGACCAGCTGGCGTCGGAGCTCACCCGGATCGGCAACTCGACCAACTTCAACGGCACCGCGCTGCTCGACGGCTCGGCGACGCTGAACTTCCAGGTCGGTGCCGACGGCGACGCCAACTCCGTCATCACCGTCGACCTGACCACGGTCGACGTGCTGGCGGTCGGCACCGCTGCCGCCGCGTTCGACGTGACCGACCACACCGCGGCGCAGACCACCATCGAGGCGCTCGACACCCAGATCGCGTCGGTCTCCACCGCTCGCGCGACCCTGGGTGCCTACCAGAACCGCCTCGAGCACACCATCTCGAACGTGAACGTCGCGATCGAGAACCTGTCGGCGTCGGAGTCGCGGATCCGCGACACCGACATGGCGCAGGAGATGATGAGCTTCACGCGCGCTCAGATCCTCTCCCAGGCCGGCACCGCGATGCTCGCCCAGGCGAACTCCGCGCCGAACGGCGTGCTGCAGCTGCTCCGCGGCTGATCCGCCGACACAGCAGGACACCAACCGAGTGCCGGGGGGGGGGGGGGGGCCCCCCGCCCGCCGGGCGTTGTCACCCCCGTTAACGGGGGGGGGTGGGCCCCCCACGCGCCCCCGCGCCCCCGCGGGCCCCCCCGCGGGGGGGGGGGCGCCCCCCCCCCCCCCCCCCCACTCGGGCATTTCACATCCGATTGAACGGCTGAGGGAGGACCACCATGGCGACCGCGAGCATCGGCGGCCTGGCGAGCGGGCTCGACACCGCGAGCATCATCAGCCAGCTCCTCGCCCTGGAGTCCCTCCCCCAGACCAAGCTCAAGACCCAGGTCAGCACCGAGCAGAGCAAGGTCACCGCGCTCCAGCAGCTGAACACCCGGCTGCAGACGCTGATGACCAACGCCGGCAAGATGGCCGGCACCACCGCGAGCACCGCGGCGACCAGTGTCTGGTCCAGCCTCTCGGCGACCTCCAGCAACTCCGGCGTCGCCGTGACCGCGTCGAGCACCGCCACGCCCGCGACGTACACCGTGACCGTGGGCGCGACCGCGCTGTCCCACCAGCTCGCCTTCACCGACGCCCACGCCCGGACCGACGTCGTCACCGGCGCGAGCAGCTCGGTGCTGCTCAAGCGCGACGGCCAGCCCGACGTCTCCATCGCGACCGCCGGCGGCACGCTCGAGGAGCTCGCCTCCGCCATCAACGCCGCCGACGCCGGCGTCCGCGCCACGCTCGTCAAGACCGGCACGAGCGGCGGCACCGACCAGTTCCGCCTGCTCGTGGAGTCCACCTCGACCGGTGCGGCACAGGGCTTCCAGCTCACCGACTCGGCCGGCGACCCGCTGCTCGGCGGCGCCACCGTCCGCGCCGGGCGCGACGCCAGCATCACGATCGGCGGGATCACCTCGACCTCCGCCAGCAACACGTTCACCGACGTCACCCCCGGGGTGACGCTCACGCTCGCGGCCTCGGCGACCGGCAGCGCCGACATCACGGTGAGCCGCGACGCCGGCGCCCGCAGCGCCGCGGTGAAGTCCTTCGTCGACGAGCTCAACGGGATCCTCACCCAGATCTCGACGCTGACCGCGACCGGCACCACCGCCAAGGGCGTCCTCGCCGGCGACGGTGCCGTCCGGCGCGTCGCGGGCGACCTCCAGCACACCCTCTACCCCACCGACGGCAGCTCCCTGGCCGCGTTCGGCGTGGAGATCGACCGGTTCGGCAAGTTCACCTTCGACGAGGCCGCGTTCGCCGAGGCGTACGCCGCCGACCCGGCCGCCGTCGCAGCGGCGTTCACCGGCGCGACCGGCTTCGCGGCGCGCGTGGAGGCTGCGGCCAAGCTGGCGAGCGACAAGTACGAAGGCACGATCACCAGCGCCATCACCGGCCGCACCAAGACGATCGAGCGGCTGAACAAGAACATCGAGGCCTGGGACGACCGGCTCGCGCTGCGCCGTACGACCCTGGAGCGCCAGTACACCGCCCTCGAGACCACCCTGTCCCAGCTCCAGGGCCAGTCGGCCTGGCTGTCCAGCCAGCTGGCGTCCCTGTCCGCCTCGAGCGAGTGAGGAACCTTCCATGCACACGACCAGTGCTCACGCCGCATACCGCGACAACGCGGTGGTCACCGCCTCCCCGGCCCGCCTCCTGGTGATGCTGGTGGAGCGTCTCGTCCTCGACGTCGAGCGCGGTCTGGCCGCCCAGCGGCGCTCCGACTGGTCGGAGGCGCACAACCACCTCGTGCACGCACAGGACATCGTCATCGAGCTCGAGTCGAGCCTCGACGTCGACCGGATGCCCGGCGGACGCGAGCTGGCCTCGCTCTACGAGTACCTGCGCAACCGCCTGGTCCTCGCCAACGTGCGCCGCCACGCCGGCGCGACGCAGCAGGCGCTGATCATCTCCCGCCACCTGTGCGACACCTGGCGCCAGGCCGCGCTCGCGGCGGCAGTCCAGTGACGCGGGGCAGCGAGCCGATCGAGCCGGACCGGCCCGCCACCTGGCAGGAGGCCCTCGACCGGCTGGAGGCGCATGCCGACCGCGCCGAGAAGGTGATCCGCGGCATGGCGGTGGACAAGGAGCTTCCCTGGTCGCCACCGACCCACCTCGGCCCGATCCCCGAGGAGTTCCTGGCCCGCGCCCGGCGGCTCCTCGAGCGTCAGCAGCGGCTGATGGGGATGATCCCCTCCGTCCTCGCCGACACCCGCCAGCAGCAGCGGGTCGCCGACCGGGTCAGCGACGCGACGACCGCCCGCGTCTCCCCCGTCTATCTCGACGTCATCGCCTGACCGGGTCGAAACCCGCCACCTCGCGCGCCGAAACCCGCCACCTCGCGCGCCGAAACCCGCCACCTCGCGCGCCGAAACCCGCCACCTCGCGCGCCGAATCCCGCCACCTCGCGCGCCGAAACCCGCCACCTCGTGGGTTCGGTCGGACCTCGCGGTCAGGCGGCGCGGGAGCGGCGGACCGTGGAGGTGATCCGGTCGCCGAGGGTCTCGAGCGGCAGCACGTCGTCGGCCAGCCCGGCGCCGGCGATCGCGCCCGGCATCCCCCACACCACGGAGCTCTCCTGGTCCTGCACCAGGATCCTGGCCCCGGCCGCGGCCAGGTCACGGGCGCCGGCCAGGCCGTCCTGACCCATGCCGGTGAGCACGGTCGCCAGCACGCCGCCGCCGTAGATCTCGGTCGCGGAGCGGAACAGGACGTCGACGGCGGGGCGGCAGAAGTTTTCCTGCGGCCCCTGGTCGAGCGCCACGTGCACCTGGCCGCCCGTCTTGCGCAGGCGCAGATGGAAGTCGCCGGGAGCGAGCAGCACCTCTCCGGCGCGCACCGCGTCGCCGTCGGCCGCCTCGCGCACAGTGAGCGCCGAGACCTTGTCCAGCCGCTGGGCCAGCATGGTCGTGAAGACCGGTGGCATGTGCTGGACCACCACGACGGGAACGCCGAGGTCGGCGGGCAGCCGTGGCAGCAGCCGGGCGAGCGCGTCGGGCCCGCCGGTCGAGCAGCCGATCAGCAGCGCCTGCACCGCGGCCGCCGGTGCGGCCGGCCGCTGGCGTCGTACGACGGGAGCGGCCGTGGCCGGCGTCAGCCGTCGCATGCCGGCGAGCGCCCGGATCCGGGGCACCAGCTGGTCGCGGATGGCGGCGATGCCGTCGGCGATCTGCCCGGTGTTGGAGGGCTTGGTGACGTAGTCGGAGGCGCCGCGCGAGAGCGCGTCGAGCGTGGCGGTGGCGCCCCGCTCGGTCAGCGTCGAGAACATGATGATCGGCAGCCGCGGGTGCCTCTCGCGGATCCGGGTGAGCGCACCGAGCCCGTCGAGGTTCGGCATCTCGATGTCGAGGGTGACCACGTCGGGCTTGATCTCCTCGACCATGGCGACGGCCTCGAGGCCGTCCCGGGCGACCCCGGCCACCTCGATGTCGGTCGCCTGACCGAGCGCGGTGGTCACCAGCCGACGTACCAACGCGGAGTCGTCGACGACGAGCACCCTGATCCGTGTCACGGACGCTCCATCGGCCTGTGGGACGGTGTCCTGAGGTTCCCGGAGAGACCTCAGGACCGGACCCCGCTGACCGATGGAGCGGGCATGACCTCCGCGACCTCGTCCACCTTCGCATCGGTCTCCGCCCTCGTCCGGCGCGAGACCTCGATGGTGTACGACGAGGGCAAGGAGTATCTCGTCGAGGCCCGACTGGCCCCGCTCGCGGCGGCCAAGGGCCTCCCCCTGCCGGAGTACGTCGCCAAGCTGGCCTTCGACGCGGTGGAGCGGCGCAAGGTGATCGACGCCCTCACCATCAACGAGACCAGCTGGTTCCGGGACCACTCGCCCTACCAGGCCTTCGCGGAGGTCATGCTCCCCGACCTCGTCGAGCGCCGACGGCTGACCAAGCGGCTGCGGATCTGGAGCGCGGCCTGCTCCAGCGGGCAGGAGGCGTACTCGATCGCGATGCTGCTCGACCAGCACCTGCCCTCCGACTGGACCTACGAGATCGTGGCGACCGACGTCTCGACCGCGATGCTCGACCGGGTCCGCGCCGGCCGCTACAGCCAGGTCGAGGTCAACCGCGGCCTGCCCGCCGCCAACCTGGTGCGCTACTTCAGCCGCGTCGGCCGGGACTGGGAGATCGCCGAGCACCTGCGCGAGCGCGTGTCGGTCAAGCACCTCAACCTCGCCTCGCCCTACGCCGGGCTCGGGATGTTCGACGTGATCTGGCTGCGCAACGTGCTCATCTACTTCGACGCCGAGACCAAGCAGGACATCCTGCGCCGGATGCTGCCGATGCTGATGGCCGACGGCTACCTGCTGCTCGGCGCGTCGGAGACCACCCTCGACCTGCCCGCCGACCTCGCCGAGGCGTGGCGCCGGGACCAGATCGGCCGCGTGCAGGCCCACCGCCGGGCCGACGCGCCGGTCGTCGCGGCGGGTGCGCCCGCCGCCGTACCCCCCCACCCCCTGAGCACCCCCGGGCCCGAGCCCCGGCGTGACCTGACCATGACAGGAGCCTGATCTGTGCGCGCGATGATCATCGACGACTCCCGGGCGATGCGGAGCATCCTGCGCCGCATCGTGACCGGGCTGGACTTCGAGACCGCTGAGGCCGGGCACGGCCAGGAGGCGCTGGACCAGATGCGGTCCGGGCCCGTCCCCGACGTGTGCCTGGTCGACTGGAACATGCCGGTGATGGACGGCTACACGTTCATCACCGAGGTCCGCGCGAACCCGGAGTGGCGCAACGTGACGCTGATGATGGTCACCACCGAGAGCGAGCAGCGGCAGATCGTCCGCGCGCTCGCCGCGGGTGCGCACGAGTACGTCATCAAGCCGTTCACCCCGGAGGCGATCACCGAGAAGCTCGAGCTGCTCGGCCTGGTGCCGGCGAACGCGGGGAACGAGGTGCTCGCATGAGCGCCACCTCCCTGGGGACCACCGGCGACGGCGTCGCCGTCCCGGAGCTCGACGACGTGCGCTCGGTGACCGAGGACGTGTGGAGCGCGCTGCTGGGTGACTCCGAGCCGCTGCTCCCCCGCGCCGTGCCCGCCGACGCACCGTTCGACGCCGCCGGCGCCTGGTCGGCAGCGGTCACGGTGAGCGGTGGCTGGCAGGGCGTGGTCACCCTCGAGCTCGAGGAGCAGGCCGCCCGCCGGCTCACCGCGGAGATGCTCGCCATCCCGGCCGTCGACGAGGTGTCCGACGGCGACGTCGCCGATGCCGTGGGCGAGCTGGTCAACATGGTCGGCGGCAACCTCAAGGGGATCATGCCCGGCCCCAGCGACCTCTCGCTCCCGGCGGTGGCCGCCGGCCGCGCCGCGTTCGGCGCCGATGTCCGCGAGGTCTCGCGGCTCGACGTGGCGTGGCGGGGAGAGCCCGTGCGCGTCTGCGTGCACGTCCCGGTCCGCTCCTGAGCCCTGTCCACACCTGCACAACCACTGAGGGACGTCCCATGAAGATCCTGATCGCCGACGACAGCCGTGTGATGCGGCAGATCGTCATCCGCACCCTGCGCCAGGCCGGCCACGGCGGGCACGAGATCGTCGAGGCCGAGAACGGCCGGCAGGCGCTGGAGATGGTGCAGACCGAGGCGCCCGACCTCGTGCTCTCGGACTGGAACATGCCCGAGATGAACGGCATCGACTGCCTCTCGGCGCTGCGCGCAGCGGGCTCGACGGTGGCGTTCGGGTTCGTCACCTCCGAGGGCTCCGACGAGATGCGCCAGCGGGCCGAGTCCGCGGGTGCGTCGTTCCTGATCGCCAAGCCGTTCACGCCGGAGGCGTTCGACGACGCGCTCCGCAGTGTGCTGTGACGGTGCTGTCATGACCGTCCACCTGCCCCAGCCCAAGCAGCTGCGCGACCTGCTGACCGACCTGCTCGACCGCGAGGTCACGCTCGAGGCCGCGGCGCCGTACGCCCCCGGCCCGGAGACGCCCGCCTCGATCGCGGTGTACGTCGACGACCAGCTCCGGATCTGCGCCCTCATGGTGTGCGACCTGGCGTTCTCCGCCCACGCCGGCGCGGCCATCGGCCTGGTGCCGGTGGGCGGCGCCGAGGCGGCCATCGAGGAGGGCAAGCTCGGCGACACCATCGCCGAGAACCTCTACGAGGTGCTCAACATCGCCGCCTCCACGTTCAACGTGCCCGGCGCCGACCACCTCAAGCTGCACGCCCTGCACCCCGCCGGACCCCCGCTCGACCCCTCGCTGCGGATCAGCGCCCTGACCCTGGGCCGCCGCGAGGACCTCGCCGTGGACATCGCCGGCTACGGCTCCGGCCACCTCTCCGTCGTACTGCTCTGACGCCGAGCGCGCGTGGCGCAGTCGGGCGAAAGTCCTGCCGCCGCGCCGCTCAGGTACGACGCCCGCTGACCGATCAGCACCTCGAGCACGGACTGCTCGCCCCCGCCGAAGGACCGGCACCGATCCCGTAACCGCCCCCAGGGCGGTTCTCACGAGGAGACCCGCTTCGTGTCCTTCGCATCGTCCGATGCCGTCGGCTTCGTGCTGCACTCCGCGATCAACGGGCTGTCCACGCGACAGCAGGTGATCGCCGACAACATCGCCAACGTCGACACGCCCGGCTTCCGCGCGCGCAGCGTCGAGTTCGAGTCGGCCCTCTCGCAGGCGGTCGAGCGCGGCAGCGCGTCGGCCACCTCGGTCGGCGTCACCGTCTCCCCGACGCAGACGCCGGTCGGTGCCAACGACAACAACGTCGACCTCCGCAAGGAGTCGATCGCCGCCATCCAGACCCAGTACCAGTACCAGGTCATGGGCCGGGCGATCAGCGACCGGCACTCGCGGCTGGGCACCATGGGCGGCGCGTTCTGATGGGCGCCTTCGAGACGCTGCGCATCGCGAATACCTCGCTGGGCGCCCACCAGGTCTGGCTGGACGCACTGGCCGGCAACATCGCCAACGCCAACACGATCACCTCCACCGACGAGGACGCCTTCCAGGCGACGTTCGTGGTGATGAACCCGCGCGAGGGTGGCGGCGTGGACGTGGCCGGCTTCGCCAAGTCAGACCCGGAGGGCCGGATGGTCCACGACCCGGGCCACCCGCTGGCTGACGAGGACGGCTACGTGCGGGCGCCGGAGCTGGACATGTCCGCGCAGATGGGGCAGCTCGTGATGGCCCAGCGCGGCTACCAGGCGTCGGTGCAGGTCACCAAGAGCGCCCAGGACACCTACACGGCCGCCCTCCAGATCGGGAGCAGGTGACCGCGGCGATGAGCATCTCGCCCCTCGAGTTCCCCTCGCTGCCCTCCGTCGGCGGTGCCCAGCAGCTGGCCGGTGTCTCGCTCGCCCCGGCGACCGGCGTCCAGGCTCCCTCCGGCGTGCAGGGTCCGGACAGCGAGTTCGGCTCCCTCGTGCTCGACGGCCTCGACCGGCTCGAGGGCCTCACCGACCGCGCCGACGACCTCGCCGTCAAGGCGGCCACCGGCGACCTGGAGAACATCCACGACTACACGATCGCCGCGAGCGAGGCCTCCGTCGCGAGCCAGCTCACCGTCGCCCTGCGCAACAAGGCGGTCGAGGCCTTCAACGAGATCATGCGGATGCAGGTCTGAGGACTGATCACCGATGCAGCAGAGACTCAACAGCCTCCTCTCGCGCGGTCGCGAGACGTTCGGCTCCTTCACCACCGGCCAGAAGGCCGTCGCCCTGATCGGGACCGCCGCGCTGCTGATCGCCGCGTTCATGGTGTTCCGCTGGGCGTCCGCGCCGAGCTACTCCCCGCTCTACTCCAACCTCTCCGGCGAGGACGCCAGCGCCGTGATCGAGGAGCTCGACGCCCAGGGTGTCCCCTACGAGATCACCGGTGGCGGCGGCACGATCATGGTGCCCCGCGCCGAGGTCTACACGACCCGGATCGCGCTGTCCGGCAAGGGCCTGCCCGCCAGCACCGACTCGGGCGGCTACCACCTGCTCGACGACCAGGGCCTCGACACGTCGGAGTTCCAGGAGCAGACCGACTTCAAGCGAGCCATGGAGGGCGAGCTCTCCAGCACCATCGAGGCGATCGACGGCGTGGAGACCGCAGTGGTCCACCTCGCGCTGCCCGAGAAGCAGGTGTTCAGCGACCAGCAGGACCCCGCCACCGCCTCCGTCCTCGTCGACACCGCCACCGGCACCACCCTCGACGAGGAGCAGGTGCAGGCGGTCGTCCACCTCGTCGCCTCGAGCATCGACGGCCTCGACCCCAAGAAGGTCACCGTCGCCGACTCCACCGGCAAGGTGCTGTCGAACGACGGCACCGACTCCGGCGCCGGCGCCGCGTCGGCGCGGGCCAAGCAGGTGCAGGCCTACCAGGACCAGATGCAGTCGGAGATCCAGGCGGTGCTCGACCGGGTCGTCGGCCCGGGCAACTCCACCACCACCGTGACCGCCGACCTGGACTTCGACAAGGCGGTCACCGAGAGCCGCACCTACGAGCCGGCCGAGGACGTCCCGCCGTCGTCGGAGACCCGCTCGGAGGAGACCTACACCGGTCCTGCGGGCGCCGGTCCCAACGGTGCCGGCGGCGTGGTCGGACCCGACGGCCAGATGGACCCCGGGGCCGCAGGCGCCGGCGAGGGCAACTACCAGAAGTCCAGCCGCACCCGCGACAACCGGGCCAACGAGACGGTCGAGCAGCGGGAGAAGGCCCCCGGCGAGGTCGACAGCCTGCACGTGGGCGTGGTGCTCGACGCGACCGCCGCCGCCGCCATCCAGCCGGAGGCCCTCGAGGACATCATCAGCAGCGCGGTCGGCATCACCGCCGACCGGGGCGACACCATCGAGGTCTCGGCACTGCCCTTCGACCGGTCCGCCGAGGAGGCGGTCGCCAAGGAGCTCGCCGCGGCCGAGGCCGCCGAGGCCGCCGCCCGCAAGAACGCCCTCCTGCGCAACATCGCCATCGGCGGCGGGATCGCCCTGATGATCCTGCTGGCCTGGCTCCAGGCCCGGCGCCGCGCGGCGGCCCGCGAGGAGGCGACGTCGTACCTCGTCGAGCAGCTGCGCGCCGACGCCGCGAAGCGGACGCCCGAGCTCGAGAGCCCCGCACTGGTGGCGCTCGAGTCCACGGAGCCCGAGGAGGACGACACCTTGCGTGACGACCTGATCGCGCTCGTGGAGAAGCAGCCCGAGGACGTCGCAGCCCTGCTGCGCGGCTGGCTCGTGGAGCCGCGGCCATGACCCTGATGACAAACGGCGTCAGCAGCTCGGCCCTCGCCACGCTCGGGGTGCGCAAGGCCGCGATCCTGCTCATCCAGCTCGGCAAGGACCGCGCCGCCCAGGTGATGGCCCACCTCGACGACACCGAGGTCGAGAACATCTCCGCCGAGATCGCCCGGCTGGACGCGGTGTCGGCGGCCGAGACCGAGCAGGTGCTCACCGAGTTCCGCGACCTCGCCACGGCCCACGCGCACATCACGCAGGGCGGCTTCGGCTTCGCCCAGCAGCTCCTCGAGCAGTCCCTCGGCCCCGAGCGGGCCAAGGAGATCATGGAGCGGCTGCACGCGGCGGCGGTGCAGATGCCGTTCCAGTTCCTGCACCGGGCCGACCCGGCGCAGCTGCGCAGCTTCATCGCCGACGAGCACCCGCAGGTGATCGCGCTGGTGCTCGCCCACATGCCGGCCGACAAGGCCTCCATGCTGCTCGGCGGGCTTCCCGCCCACCAGCAGGCCGTGGTCGCGCACCGGATCGCGGTGATGGACCGCACGTCACCCGAGATCGTGCGCACGGTGGAGTCGGTCCTCGAGCGCAAGCTCTCCTCGATGCTGCAGCCGGCCGAGGTCTCCCGCGTCGGGGGCGTCGACCCGCTGGTCAACATCATCAACCGCTCCGACCGGCCCACCGAGCGCCAGATCGTGGAGGGCCTGGAGGGCCTCGACCCGTCGCTGGCCGACGAGGTCAAGAGCCGGATGTTCATGTTCGAGGACATCGTCGGCCTCGACGACCGCTCCGTGCAGCAGGTGCTGCGCCAGGTCGACACCGCCGAGCTGGCCCTGGCCCTCAAGGGCGTCAGCGACGCGGTGCGGTCCAAGATCACCGGCAACCTGTCCGAGCGTGCCGCCGAGAACCTCCTCGAGGAGGTCGACCTGCTCGGCGCGGTCCGGCTGGCCCAGGTCGAGGAGGCGCAGCAGAGCGTCATCCGCACCATCCGCCAGCTCGAGGAGCAGGGCCAGATCATGGTCCGGCGAGGGAACGACGATGAGTTCATCGTCTGACGCGCGGATCGCGCAGCACATGGTGCCCGGGCTCGCCCCGGTCGTGGTGCTCCCGGCCGACGCAGCCGGGGACGCCGCCGGACTCGAGACGCCGGAGCTGCGAGTCGGGCAGTGGACCCGCCTCGGTGGCCGGAGCGTGCTCGGCGACGCCGTCACCGAGTCGCTGCTCGCCGGCATCGCCGCCGAGGCCCGCGACGCCGCCCGCGCCCAGGGCTACGCCGTCGGCTGGGCGGAGGGACGCCGCGCCGCCGCGGAGGCGGCCGCCGAGGAGGAGGCGCGTCGCGCCGCCGTACACGCCGAGGCGGAGGCTCGCCGCGAGGCCGAGCACCGCGCGGCCGTGGACCTGCTCGGTCGAGCCGGCGAGGAGGTCCGGTCGCTGCTGGCCCAGCTGGCCGCCCGGATCGAGGACCAGGCCGCCGCTGTGGCGTGGGCCGTGACTCGCGAGGTCGTCGGCCACGCCGCCGCAGGGCTCCCGCCGGCGGACGTCGTCGCCCGCGTGCTCCAGGTGCTTCCCGCCACCCCGGTCGCGCGGGTCCGGCTGCACCCCTCGGTCGCCGGCGATGCCGCCGTCCGTGAGCTCGGCGACCGTGGGCTCGAGATCGTGGCCGACGCGTCGCTCGACCCCACCGACGCGCTCGTCGAGGGCACCGACGGCTCGGTGACCGACCTGCGCGTCAGCGAGGCGCTGGAGCGCGTGCGGGAGGTGCTCTCGTGACCACCACCCTCGGCGAAGCGCGTCCCGTGGCGATCGACGAGGTCGTCGCGGCCGCGCGGCCGCTGCGGCTCGGCACGGTGTCCGAGCTGGTGGGCCTGCACCTGGAGGTGCGCGGACTGCGCGCCGCCGCCGGCGATTTGCTGGAGGTGCGTACGGCGTCCGGGCCGCTGCTGGCCGAGGTCGCCGCTCTCCGGCCCGCCTCGGCGATCTGCCTGCCGCTCGGCGCGACGACCGGCGTCCGGATCGGCGACCACGTCCGGCACACCGGCGGGCCGCTGCGGATCAGCGTCGGTGACGCCCTGCGCGGCCGGGTGCTCGACGGCCTCGGCCGGCCCGTCGACGGCGGTCCGCCGCTCGCGTCGCTGCCCGGTCTCGAGGTCGTCTCCACCGAGCTCGACGCACCGTCCGCGCTGTCCCGGCCGCGGATCTCCGAGCCGCTCGGCACCGGAGTGCGGGCACTGGACTCCCTCGTGCCCGTCGGACGCGGCCAGCGGCTCGGCATCATGGCCGGCTCCGGCGTCGGCAAGTCGTCGCTGCTCTCCATGATCGCGCGCGGGACCGATGCCGCCGTCAACGTGATCGCCCTCGTCGGCGAGCGCGGGCGCGAGGTGCGCGAGTTCATCGAGGGCGACCTCGGCGCCGAGGGCCTCGCCCGCTCGGTGGTCGTGGTGGCCACCTCCGACGCGCCGGCGGTCGAGCGGCTCCGTGCCGCGTTCACCGCCACCCGGATCGCGGAGTGGTTCCGCGACGCGGGTCGTGACGTCGTACTCATGATGGACTCGCTGACCCGGGTCGCCATGGCGCAGCGCGAGATCGGCCTGTCCGCGGGCGAGCCGCCCGCGACCCGCGGCTACCCGCCCAGCGTCTTCGGCCTGCTGCCCCGGCTCCTCGAGCGCGCCGGCACGTCCGCGACCGGCTCCATCACCGGCCTCTACACCGTCCTCGTCGAGGGCGACGACCTGCAGGACCCGATCGGCGACACGGCGCGGTCGATCCTCGACGGCCACGTCGTGCTCTCCCGCGAGCTCGCCACCTCCGGCCACTTCCCCTCCATCGACGTGCTGGAGTCTATCTCCCGCGTGCACGGCGCGGTCACCACCCGCGAGCAGCAGGACTCCGCCGCGCTGCTGCGACGGATGCTGGCCGCGCACCGCTCGGTCAAGGAGCTCGTCGAGATCGGCGCGTACGTCGCCGGCGCCGACGCCTACGCCGACGCGGCCCTGGCCCGGCTGCCGCGGATCGAGGAGTTCCTGCGGCAACGGATGGACGACGTCACGCCGCGTGACGAGACCTGGTCCCGCCTCGGGCAGCTGGTGGCGTCATGAGCACCGCCCGACGGCACCCCGACGACCGCGGCCTGGCCGCCGTCGCCCGCGTGCGTGAGGTGCGCGAGACCGACAGCCGGATCGGCCTGCAGCGCGTGCTCGCCGACGAGGCAGCCGTCGTCGCCCGGCTCACCGACCTCGAGTCCCGGCTGCAGGCGGCCCCGACCGTCGGGCAGGAGTCGACCAGCGAGCTGCTCGGCCGCCGGGCTGCGCTCGCCGGAGCCGGTGTGCTGATCCAGGAGTCCCGCGCCGATGCCGCGCTCGCGGCCGGCATCACCGCGGAGGCCCGGGTCCGCTGGGGCGCCGACAAGGCCCGGCTCTCGGCCGTCGAGCACCTGCTGGACCGGCGGGCCGCGCGGCGTCGTACCGACGCGCAGCGGCGGGCCGACCGCGAGGCCGACGACATCGCCGCGCAGCGCTGGGCGCGGGAGCGCGCCGGCAGCCACACCGGCCACGACAACCACCACGACGATCCCCACGGAGGAGCCGCATGAGCGTGGACCAGGTCACCGCGCGGATCGCCCAGATCCAGGCACAGCTGGCGCAGTTCGCGCCGGCACGCGCGACGAGCTCCTCGAGCAGCGGGTTCGCGACCGAGCTGGCGTCCGAGACGACCGCCATCGACCCGGCCACCGGGCTGCCGGTGGCAGCCCCGGCCGACGGCGCGACCGGCACCGGCGGCGCTGGTGGAACCGGCGGCGCTGGCGGCGCAGGTGGGGTCAGCGGCGAGGACGTCGTCGCCGAGGCGAGGAAGTACCTCGGCCTCCCGTACGTGTGGGGCGGCACGTCGCCCACCAAGGGCATGGACTGCTCGGGCCTCGTGCAGGTGGTCTTCAAGAACCTGGGCTACGAGCTGCCCCGCGTCTCCTACCAGCAGGCGGCCTCCGGACGACCGGTGAGCAGCATGGCCGAGGCACAGCCCGGCGACCTGCTCGCGTGGGACAACTCCAGCCGCAACAACGGCGTCGACCACATCGCGATCTACATCGGCAACGGCAAGATGATCGAGGCGCCGCGGACCGGGCTGAACATCCGGATCATCGACGTGCCCTCCACCCCGGACGTCATCCGACGGGTGATCGGCGACGCGCCGGCCACCGCCCGGGCCTCCGCCGCCGCCGGACCCGGCATGGCCGCGCGGGTCGGCGAGAGCACGCCGTACGCCGGACTGATCAACGCCGCCGCCAACCGCACCGGCGTGCCTGCCGAGCTGATCGCGGCCGTCGCGAAGCAGGAGTCGGGCTTCAACCCGCGGGCCGTCAGCCACGCCGGCGCGCAGGGGATCATGCAGCTGATGCCGGCCACCGCCCGCGGCCTCGGCGTGGGCAACCCGTTCGACCCCGCACAGGCGATCGACGGCGGCGCTCGGCTGCTGAAGTCGCTCCTCGACCGGTTCGGCCGGACCGAGCTCGCACTCGCCGCCTACAACGCCGGTCCCGGGGCCGTCGCCCGCTACGACGGCATCCCGCCCTACCGGGAGACCCAGAACTACGTGCGGAGCGTGATGGCGATGGTGAGCAACTGATGAGCATCGCTCCGTTCCTGCCGGGACCCGCGCCGGCTGCCGGGCCTGCCGGACGTGCCGGCGGTGCCGGCGCTGCGGGCGCCGACCCCGGTGCGACCGACGCGTCCGCCGGCGGCCAGCCCGCGCCCGGCTTCGTCGACGCACTCGCCGCTGCGCTCGGAGCGATCCCGCCGGTGGCGGGCGCGACAGCTGCCGGCCCGCCCGCCGAGGGGACTGCTCTGGGGGGAGCCCCCTCGGCGGCGGGCGAGCCCGGACCGGTCTCCACGAACGGTCCGGGGACCGGCGTCGCGCCTGGTCTCGGGGTCGGTGTCGGGGCCGGCGGGGGCGGTGCTGCGGCCGGCGTGCTCGTCCCCGTGTCCGCCGAGTCGGGCCTTCCGACCGCCGACTTGGGGGTTGCGTCCCCCGAGCCGGGCGTTCCGACCCCCGAGTCGGGACTTGCGTCCCCAGAGCCCGGGCTGCCGACCGACGACTCGCTCGTGGGACCGCGCCAGCACGGCGCGGCGACCGCCGCGCCGGGGACTGCATCGTCCGAGCCGGCGGCGTTCGGTCCCGCCGGCGGACCGGCCACGGGCCGGCTGCCGCTGGAGACCGCGAGCGTCGGCGGACCGACCGGCGACCCGTCGTACGACGAGCTCGCCGGCCCCGCCGCGTCGCGCGCCGCGACGGCCACCGGTCCCGGATCGACCGGCCCGAGTGCCGACTCGATCAGCGCAACCACCAACTCGGCGGTCGCAACTCCCAACTCGGCGGTCGCGAGCGCCAGCTCGGCGGGCGGAAACCCCAACTCGGGAAGTGGGGTGCAGCGGGCCGTGGTGCAGCAGGTGTTCCCGGAGGTGACCCGGCTGTCGACCACCGGCAACGGCGCCCACCGGATCACCCTGAGCCTCCAGCCGGCGCAGCTCGGCGAGGTGCGGGTGACCCTCGTCGTCCGGGACGGCGCCGTGACGGTGAGCCTCGGCGGCGAGGCGGGCAACAGCGCCGTCCAGCAGGCGCTCTCGTCCGGCGCGTCGGAGCTGCGCCGGATGCTCGAGCTCGCCGGCGCGACGGATGCCCGGATCTTCGTCCGCGACGCACAGAGCGGCACCGCGGCGAGCCAGGGGAGCCACCAGCAGACCGGCCAGCAGCTCGGCCAGCAGCTCAGCCAGCACGCAGACCAGCAGCCCGGCCAGGGGGCCGGCGCAGCCCGGCAGGACGCGGAGGCACGGGACCGCCGGCAGGGCCGCGACCAGCAGCCGCACCCGGCTGCCCCGTCACGACCCGGTGCCGCGGACGGCGTCGCCGGCACCACGCAACCACGAACGACGGCATCCGGTCGCCTCGACCGGAGCCTGTGAGGAGGGATCGATGTCGATCAACGCCACCGAGGCGGTGGGCTACGGCGTCACGTCGGGCGCCAAGAGCTCGGCGAGCACGAGCGGGTTCGGGGACCAGCAGGTCTTCCTGGAGCTGATGGTCGCGCAGATGCGCTACCAGGACCCGCTCAACCCCAGCGACTCCAGCGAGTTCATGGCCCAGACCGCGCAGTTCACGGCGCTGGAGAAGATGCAGGCGGTCGCCGACCAGACCGCGATGCTGCTCAGCACCCAGCTCGCGTTCGGCGCCAGCGCGCTGATCGGCCAGACCGTGCGCTGGAACGACGCCAGCGGCGTCGAGCAGAGCGGAACCGTCCAGGGCACCACCTACCTGTCCACCGGCCCGGTGCTCAGCGTCGACGGCAAGGAGGTGCCGATGACCGACGTCACCAGCGTCGGCGACGCGCCGACCATCCAGGGCACCGCACCGCAGTCCGGCACCGGCACCTGGCAGCCGCCCGTCGGCACCCCCGGCACGACCGCCTGACCACCAACCGCACCATCGAACCAGCACCTCGAGGAGAACCCCATGCTTCGCTCGCTCTTCGCCGGCATCTCCGGCCTCCGCACCAACCAGACCATGCTCGACGTCACCGGCAACAACATCGCCAACGCCAACACCACCGGCTTCAAGTCGAGCACCACCGTGTTCGCCGACACGCTCAGCCAGCAGCTGACGGCGGCGTCCGGCGGCAACGCCGAGCGCGGCGGCACCAACCCGATCCAGATCGGCCTCGGCGTCCAGCTCGCCGCGACGACCACCAACTTCAACCAGGGCTCTGCGCAGACGACCGGTCGCCCCACCGACCTGATGCTCCAGGGCGACGGCTTCTTCGTGCTGCGCGACGGCGGCGAGAACGTCTACACCCGCGCCGGTGCGTTCACCTTCGACCAGACCGGCACCCTCGTCGCGCCCAGCGGCATGCGGGTCCAGGGCTACGAGCTCGACGGTGCCGGCCTTCCCGTCGGCGCCCCCGTCGACGTCACCCTCGACATGGTCGTGCCGCCGCCGGGCGTCGAGCTGACGTCGTACTCCATCGCGGCCGACGGCAAGGTGCGCGGCGTCTACTCCGACGGCGTGCAGCGCGACATCTGTCAGCTGGCGGTGGCCGACTTCAACAACCCCGCGGGCCTGGACAAGATCGGCGACACCGCGTTCCGCGAGTCCGCCAACTCCGGCGCTGCCGAGCTCGGCGTCGCCGGCGAGGGCCAGCGCGGCCAGATCATGGCCGGCGCGCTGGAGATGTCGAACGTCGACCTGTCGGCCGAGTTCACCAACCTGATCCTCGCCCAGCGCGGCTTCCAGGCCAGCTCCCGGGTGATCACCACCAGCGACCAGGTGCTCGAGGAGCTCGTCAACATCAAGCGCTGACCGAAGGCCACGTCGTCGGCCGCTCAGGCTCGGGCCCGAGCGGCCGATAGGACGCCCGAAGGGCCACGGACGGCCCGGAAACACCACGCACGCACAGGGAGGTGCACCCGTGATCTCGTTGACCCGTCTCTCCGGCACGACGTTCCTGCTGAACGCCGACCTGATCGAGCGCGTGGACTGCACGCCCGACACCGTCGTCACGCTCGTGGACGGCACGAAGTACGTCGTCTCCGACTCGCTGGAGGCCGTGCTCGACGCCGTCCTCGGCTACCGGGCCGCGATCGTGGCGCGGGCCGCACTGCCCGACGCCGCCGTCGTGGCACCCGTGCGCCCCCCCACACCGCCGACCCGCCTGGCCGCCGTGCCGCAGCCCGACCAGGGGTCCGACCGACACCGCGGAGGAACGCCGTCATGAAGGACCTCGCCACCGCGATCGGCATCGGCGGCGCCCTCGGCGTCATCATGCTGGCCAACATCCTCGAGGGCGGCAGCCCGGCCAGCCTGTTCCTGCTGCCGCCGCTGCTGCTGGTCTTCGGCGGGACGCTGCTCGTCTGCGTCGCCGGCGGGACGCTGTCCGACGCGAAGAACGCGATCGTGTCGGTGAAGACCGCCCTCACCGGCAAGGTGGCGACCTCGGCTGACGTCGTGCCGGTCGTCGTCGAGCTCTCCGACGCCGCTCGTCGGGAGGGCATGCTCGCCCTCGAGAGCCGGCTCGCCGACATCGACGACCCGTTCCTGGTCAAGGGCGTGACCCTCGCCGTGGACGGCATCGACCCCGAGGAGCTGCGCGAGATCATGGAGGCGGAGGTGCACGCCAAGCGCTCCACGGACAAGCACTCCGCCAAGTTCTTCACCGACGCGGGCGGCTATGCGCCGACGATCGGCATCGTCGGGACGGTGATGAGCCTGGTCCACGTGCTCGAGAACCTCGCCAAGCCCGACGAGCTGGGCCACATGATCGCGGCAGCGTTCCTCGCCACGCTCTGGGGCGTGCTCTCGGCCAACGTGCTGTGGCTGCCGATCGCCGCGCGGCTCAAGCGGCTCAGCGAGCTCGAGTGCACCCGGATGGAGATCGTGATCGAGGGCGTCGCCGCGATCCAGGCGGGCTCCAACCCGCGGGTCGTCGCGCAGAAGCTGCGCTCGCTGCTCCCGCCGCAGGAGCAGGTCGAAGAGGCAGCCTGACATGACCCACAAGGCGGGCGGCAAGGGGAAGCGCAAGGGCCACGAGGAGGAGCACGAGAACCACGAGCGGTGGCTCGTCTCCTACGCCGACATGATCACCGTGCTGATGGCGCTGTTCATCGTCCTCTACGCGATGAGCCAGGTCGACGAGACCAAGTACGAGCAGCTCAAGGAGGGCCTCGCCGTCGGCTTCGGCCGCGAGCAGTCCATCCTCAACGGCGCCGACCCGGTCAGCAGCGCCAAGGGCGTCGACGACCCCGGCGAGACCACCAACAAGGTGATCCTGCAGGAGGTGCCCGAGGGCCAGCGCCAGGTGGTCGAGCAGATCGTCGCGGAGACGGAGCGGCTGCGCCGCGACCGGCAGTACGGCGAGGCGGAGGAGGAGGTCGAGCGGCTGCTCCGGGTCTGGAAGCGGATCGACCGCCAGCTGCGCGAGCAGGGCCTGCGCGACGACGTTCGGGCGACCATCGACGAGCGCGGCCTGGTCGTCAGCCTGGTGTCCCAGCACGTGGTGTTCCTGCCCGACGTCGCCGAGCTGACGGCCCGCGGACGCCGGGTGGTCGACACGCTGGCACCCGTGCTGCAGGACCTCACCGAGCCGGTCGAGCTGGACGGCCACACCAACCAGGAGAAGGTCAAGCCGAAGTACTTCCCCACCGACTGGGAGCTCTCGCTGGCCCGCGCGGCCCACGTGCTCCGCCGGCTCGAGGAGGTGCACGGCCTGCCCGCCAAGCGGCTGCGGGCGACCGGGTTCGGTCACACCAAGCCGCTCGTCGACCCCGACCTCAAGGGCTCGCAGCGCATCAACAAGCGCGTCGACATCGTCGTGCTGAGCCAGGCCCCGGCGGAGACCAGGGCCCTGATGGCCGAGGCCTACGCAGAGGTACGCCGCAAGGCCGGCCTCGACGACCCGCCCGCCCCCTCCGCCGCCGTACGCGGCGACACACCCGACCAGGAGACCCCGTGAGCACCACCGTCGCACCGCCGGAGACCGAGGCGTCCTCGAAGGGGGGCAAGAAGAAGCTGCTGATCATCCTCGTGCTGGTCGGCGCGCTCGGCGCCGCCGGCTGGTTCTTCTTCCTCAAGCCCTCGAAGGCCGCCGAGCCGAAGCCGGGCGAGGTCGTCCTGATCGAGCCGATCCAGGTCAACCTGGCCGGCGGCCACTACCTGCGTCTGGGCCTCGCGCTGCAGCTGACCGACAAGGCGCACGGAGCCGACGGCAGCAAGGCCGCCGACGCGGCCATCACCGTGTTCAGCGGTCGGCCGGTCGCCGAGGTCAACAAGCCGGAGGTGCGCGAGAAGCTGCGTCACGAGCTCGACGAGGAGCTGCACCACCGCTATCACGGCGAGGTGATGGGGGTGTACTTCACCGAGTACGTCACCCAGTAACCAGCCCACCTGGGACCCCACCCGGGACCCCACGTAGTCAGTTCGGGCCAGGCAGGGCTGTCCGCACGGCGCCGTACCGACCCCTCAGGTCGTCGGGCGGCGCGACGATGGGCCAGCCGTGACCCTCGCCCCGCAACGGCCTCGTCGCCGTGCCCGCACGGCCGAGCCCACGCCGTACGACTTCCGGAGGCCGATCCAGCTCTCCCGCGAGCACCAGCGCACCCTGCAGCTCGGGTTCGACGGCTTCGCGCGGCAGGCCACGACGGTGTTCACCAGCTCGCTGCGCACGGTGTGCTCGGTGAGCCTGGTCGACATCGAGCAGCGCACCTACGCCGAGTACGTCGACAGCCTCGGCCCGTCGACCTACATGACGCTGTTCTCCGCGGACCCGATGCCGGGCACCGGCGTGCTCGAGATCCCGCTGTTCGCGACGATGTCGTGCATCGACCACATGCTCGGCGGCCCGGGGAGCGACGAGCAGCCCGACCGGCCGCTGACCGAGATCGAGGACGGCGTGATCCGCGGGCTCGTCGAGCGCCTGCTCGGGGAGATGCGGTACTCCCTCGGCGGGATCGTTGCCCTGGAGCCGACGGTGAGCGGCGTCGAGTACAGCCCGCAGTTCGCACAGGTGGCCAGCGCAGCCGACGTGATGGTGGTCGTCAACCTCGACCTGCGGATCAACGAGCGCGCGCACCGGATGACGGTCTGCCTGCCCTTCACCGGGCTGCTCCCCCACCTCGCCACCGCCAGCGGCAGCGGCGACGTGTCCGACCGCGAGCGCGCCCAGCGGGCACAGTCGGCCCAGCTGCTCCAGGAGCAGTTCAACCGGGTGCCGGTCTCCGTGGCCGTGCGGTTCCGGCCGATCTCGCTGGACCCGGCGACCCTGGCCGGCCTCGAGCCCGGCACCGTGCTCCGGCTGACCCACCCTGCCTCCGCGCCGCTCGACGTGACGGTCGCGGGCGACACCTTCGCGCACGCCACCCCCGGTGCCCGCGGCCAACGCCTGGCCGCGCTGATCGTCAACACGCCTGAGGAGAACTCATGACCACCACCGACCCGACCGCGCTCGCCGAGGCCGTCGCCGAGGCGGCCGCCGCGTCGCTGCCTGCGGTCACCCCGCTCAGCATGGGTCCGGTGCAGCCGGGCTCCCCGCACGTCACCGCAGCGTTCGCAGGCGGAGCCGTCGCCGACCTCGACGGTGGCGTGCCCGGATGCGTCGTCGTGCTGGTCGGCAAGGAGCTCGTCGACGCCCTGGCGTCGAGCCCGCTCGGCGGACTCGACGTCGCAGCGGCCGTCCAGCCCGCCCTCGACGCCGCCGCCCTCCGGCTGGGCGCTCGGGCCCGCAGCGGCCGCGTCCTCGACCTCGGCGCCGACGGCTTCGACATCACCGCCGAGCTGGGCGGCGGGTTCAGCACCGTTCCGCTCATCGGCACCGGCATCGCGGCCGCCGTGCTGCTGCCCGAGGAGACCCTGGCCGGCGCCAAGGAGCCGCTGACCGCCGAGGAGGCCGCCGCCACCTCCGTGGAGGCCTCCCCCGTGGTCGGCCCGGAGGAGCCGTTCGTGCCCGCCTTCAGCGCTCCGTCGGCTCCCCCGCGCGGCCTCGAGCTGCTGCACGGCGTCGACATGGAGGTGACCGTCGAGCTGGGCCGGACCCGGATGACGGTGCGTGACCTGCTGGCCCTGACCCCGGGCGCCGTACTGGAGCTCGACCGCGCCGCCGGCAGCCCCGCCGACCTGCTGGTCAACGGCCGCCTCGTGGCCCGCGGCGAGGTCGTGGTGGTGGACGAGGACTTCGGGCTGCGCGTCACCGAGATCGTCGACGCGACCGCGACGGCCTGAGGCTCGCGATGTCCTCGGGAGACACCAGCCTCGCCGAGCTGGGGGTGCGCCTCGTCGGGTCGTTGGCGCTGGTCGTGGGGCTGATGCTCCTCATCGCGCGTGCGGTCAACAAGCGCTTCAAGGCGCCCGCCGGAGCGGCGATCCAGGTCGTGCACCGCCAGGCGCTGGGCCGCGGCACCGGCGTCGCGGTCGTCTCCGTGGGGACCCGCGTGCTCGTCGTCGGCACCACCGAGCACCAGATCACCCTGCTCACCGAGGTGGAGCCCGACGAGGTCGGGCTGGACCTCGACGCGGACCTCGGAGCCGGCCTCGATGCCGGCCCCGAACCCGGCTCCGCAGCCCGGCGTCGGAAGGGCTCGGCCCGGCCCGCACCGCTGGGACAGCAGTCCGGTCCGCTGGCCGGCTCGGTGCTCTCCAAGGCGACGTGGAAGCAGACGTTCGCCGCCTTCACCGGCCAGGCCGCCGACGAGGTCCCCGCACCGGTGGACCAGCCCGCTGTCGAGCCCTCCACCGAGCCGGCCGCCGAGCCCGTCGCCGAGGCGGGGGCCGAGCCCGCCGCCGAACCCACCGCCGAACCCACCGCCGAGGCGGGGACCGCCACGGGCGAGGCCGGCGCCGAGGACACCGCGGCGGCGAAGCCGCGGTCCGCCAGGACCCGGACCACCTCGCGTCCCGCCGCGAAGACGGGCACCGGCGCGAAGGCCAGCGGCCCCGCGAAGGCGGCCGACCCCGCCAAGCCAGCCACTCCCGCCAAGCCAGCCGCCCCCGCCAAGTCAGCCACTGCGACCAAGCCGCGCACGACCGCCAAGTCGGGACCCCCGGCGAAGACCGCGGCCGCGAAGCCGAAGCCGCCGGCCAAGCCCCGCACCCCGGCGAAGTCGCGCGCCGCCGCCACCGCTGCCGCACCCGCCGAGGCCACGCTGGTGGCGCCCCCGGAGCCCGTGTCGTGACCATCCTCAAGCGGCTGATCGTCGTCGTCCTCGGCACGGTCGGCCTGGTGCTCCTCGCCCCGGCGGCGTACGCCGACCCGCTCGGTCCCGGCGGCCCCCAGGGCCCCGACGGGCCCACCGGCGGGGGCGGCGGGGGCAGTGTGGAGATCGACCTGGGCGGGATGACCGAGAACCCCAGCAACAGCCTGCTGGTGTTCCTCGCGCTCACGCTGCTCAGCCTGCTGCCCGCGATCCTGCTGACCTGCACGAGCTTCACGAAGATCCTCGTGGTGCTCGGGCTCACCCGCAACGCGCTCGGCCTGCAGCAGACGCCGAACAACCAGGTCCTCGCGGGACTGGCGCTGTTCCTGAGCCTGTTCATCATGGCGCCGGTGCTGTCGGAGATGAACGACGCGGGCGTCCAGCCCTATCTCGACGGCGCCAAGAGCACGTCCCAGGCCTACGACGACGGCATCGAGCCGCTGCGCAGCTTCATGCTCGACAACACCGGCGACGAGGAGCTCCAGCTGCTGACCTCGGTCGCCGACCGGGAGCTGCCCGAGAACCGCGACGACGTCTCCACCGCGACGCTGATCCCGGCCTTCGTCCTGTCCGAGCTCAAGGACGCCTTCATCATCGGCTTCATCATGTTCATCCCGTTCCTGGTCATCGACATCGTGGTGAGCGGGGCGCTGATGAGCCTGGGCATGATGATGATGCCACCGGTGATGGTGTCGCTGCCGTTCAAGCTGCTGCTGTTCGTGATGGTCGACGGGTGGGCCCTGGTGATCAAGTCACTGGTGGCGTCGTACGGCGGCGGGGGCTAGCGCGATGACTGACACCGCCATCATCGAGATCGCGCTGAAGACCATGATGGTCGCGCTCAAGCTCTCCGCGCCCATCCTGGCCACGTCGCTGGTCATCGGCTTCGTGATCTCGCTCTTCCAGTCCATGACACAGATCCAGGAGTTCACGCTCTCCTTCGTGCCCAAGCTGGTGGCCGTCGGGGTCGCCCTGCTCATCTGCGGCAACTGGATGCTGCACACGCTGATGACGTTCACGCGGGAGCTCTTCGAGATCCTGCCCGGTCTGCTGGCCTGATCGGCTCGTGTCGTGACCCTCTCCGTCGACGGTGCCGCCTTCACCGCGCTGCTCCTGGCGTCGGTGCGGGTGGTCGCGTGGATCGCCGTCGTGCCGCCGTTCGCGACCCGCGGCATCCCCGCGATGGCGAAGGTGGTCCTGGCGCTCGGCCTGTCCTTCGCGATGGCTCCGGTCCTGGCCACGCAGGAGCTGCCGTCGACGACGCCGGCGCTGCTCCTCGCGACCCTCTCGCAGGCGCTGATCGGGCTGGCGATGGGCTACGTCACGATGCTGCTCTTCGCCGCGGTGGGCGCCGCGGGCGCCCTGATCGACCTGTTCGGCGGCTTCGCGCTGGCCGCGGCCTGGGACCCGCTCGGGATGAACATGAACACCGTCTTCGGCCGGTTCCACCAGATGCTGGCCACGGTGCTGCTGCTGGCGACCGGTGGTCACCTGCTCGTGATCGGCGGCCTGCTGTCGACGTTCCACCACCTGCCGCTGACCGGCCTGCCGAAGGTCTCCAGCTGGGACGGCGTGGTCGTCACCGCCTTCTCGATGTTCTTCACGGTGGCGGTGCAGATGGCGCTGCCGATGATCGCGGTGCTGTTCGTCGCCGACCTCGCGCTGGCGCTGCTGACGAAGGTCGCGCCGCAGCTCAACGCGCTCAACGTCATGTTCCCCGCCAAGGTCGGGCTGACCCTGCTGCTGCTGGGGCTCTCCTTCCCGATGCTGCCCAACGCCGTCGAGCGCCTGGTGGGCCTGGCCAACGAGGCCATGGCCACCATGGCCGGCGTCGGATGAGGGGGGTGCGCCGATGACCGACCAGGAGAAGACCGAGAAGCCGACTCCGAAGCGGAAGAAGCAGGCCCGCAAGGACGGCCAGGTCCCCCGCACGCCCGAGCTGGGCGGCTGGCTGGGCCTGCTCGTGGTCTCCCTCGCGATGGGTCCGCTGCTGGACCGCGAGATCGACCAGCTGCAGGCGATGCTGGCCACCCACCTGCGCGCGGCCGAGCGGCCGTCGGTGCCCCTGGCGCTCACCCTGCTGGGCGACGCGTTCCAGCACGTCTTCGTCGTGCTCATCATCCTCGGCGCCATGGTGCTGGTGATCGGCGTCATGTCGGCGCTGGCACAGGGCGGCTTCTACCTCTCGCCGAAGCTGGTGAAGCCGGACGCGAAGAAGCTGGACCCGATCAAGGGCGCCAAGCGGATCTTCGGCCCGCAGGCGGCCTGGGAGGGCATCAAGGTGCTCGCCAAGAGCGCGGTGGTCGGCTTCCTCGCCTACGGTGCCGTGCAGGCGATGATGCCCCTGGTCGGTGGGCTGGTGCCGATCGACGTGGTGCTGGCGAAGGTCGCCGACGAGGTGTCCAGCCTGATGGTCTCGGTGTCGGTCGCCGGCCTGGTCATGGCCGCCGCCGACTACGCGATGATGCGCCGACGGATCGGCAAGCAGATCCGGATGAGCCACAGCGAGATCAAGCAGGAGCACAAGCAGGCGGAGGGCGACCCGCTGGTCAAGAGCGCCATTCGCTCCCGGCAGCTCGCCGCCGCGCGCAACCGGATGATCGCCGACGTCCAGACCGCCGACGTGCTGCTGGTCAACCCCACCCACGTCGCGGTGGCGCTGCGGTACGACGCCGAGCAGGGCGCGCCGCGGGTGGTCGCCCGCGGGGCGGGGGCGATCGCCGCGAAGATCCGGGAGGTGGCGACCGAGGAGCGGATCCCGCTCGTCCGCGACGTCCCGCTCGCCCGCGCGCTCTACCGCCACTGCGAGGTCGGCCAGGAGATCCCGCGCGAGCTGTGGGCGGCCGTCGCGCAGGTCCTCGCGTTCGTGCTGAGTCGCCGCAACCAGGGTCAGTACGGCGGCGAGCACCGCACCCCGCGTCGTACCGACGAGCTGCCCGAGGTGCTGGACGCGGCTCGGCGCCGGCGGGCGGGCGCTGCTGCAGGAATCACCGGCTAACCCCCTCAGGACCGCGCAGGACGCGCCGATCAGGACGTACGACACCAGGACGGCGTCACCCCCTTACGTGCCACGGACGGCGCTCCCGCTGATGCGAGAGGCTGAACCCGCCGCATGCCCGTGAAGTCGCTGACCAAGCTCGGTGTCCCGCTCGGCATCGTGCTGATCGTCGTGATGCTCGTGGTGCCGCTGCCCGCGGTGCTGCTGGACCTGCTGATCGCCCTCAACATCACCGGGGCGCTGCTGGTGCTCATGGTGGCGATGTTCATCCACAAGCCGCTGGAGTTCGCCGCGTTCCCGTCGGTCATCCTCGTGATGACGCTGTTCCGGCTCGCGCTCAACGTGAGCGCGACGCGGCTGGTGCTGCTCGACGGCTACGCCGGCAAGGTCATCGACACCTTCGGCCACTTCGTCGTCGGCGGCTCGCTGATCGTCGGCCTGATCGTGTTCGCGATCCTCCTGGTCATCCAGTTCATCGTCATCACGAACGGCGCCGGCCGGGTCGCCGAGGTCGGCGCCCGATTCACGCTCGACGCGATGCCGGGCAAGCAGATGGCGATCGACGCCGACCTCAACTCCGGCCTGATCGACGAGGAGGAGGCTCGGCGCCGGCGCGCCGAGGTGCACGCGGAGGCGGACTTCCACGGCGCGATGGACGGTGCGTCGAAGTTCGTCAAGGGTGACGCCATCGCCGCGATCGTGATCACCCTGGTCAACCTCCTCGGCGGTTTCGCGATCGGCGTGGCTCAGCACGGCATGCCGTTCGGCGAGGCGATCCAGACCTACTCGCTCCTCTCGATCGGCGACGGCCTGGTCTCCCAAATCCCGGCACTGCTGCTGTCGGTGGCGACCGGTCTGATCGTCACCCGCTCCGTGGCCGACTCCGACATGGGCTCCGACATCGTCGGCCAGATCTTCCAGCGCCGGATGCCGTTGCGGGTCGCCGGCTTCGGCGCCCTCGCGCTGTGCCTCATCCCCGGCCTCCCGAAGCTGCCGTTCCTCGTCGCCGGAGGCCTGATGCTGATCGCGGCCAGCCGGATCGACGAGTCGGCGGCGGCGAGCGCGGCCGCTCCCGAGCACGCCGCGGGAGAGCCGGTCGAGTCACCGGACTCCCCGGAGGCCCTCGCCGCCGAGATCCGCGTCGACCCGCTCGGCCTCGAGCTCTCCGCCGACCTCATCGACCTCGTCGACAGCCGCTCCGGCGGCGACCTGCTCGACCGGGTGAAGGCCCTCCGGCGGAAGGTCGCCGGTGAGCTGGGCATCGTCATCCCGCCGGTGCGGACCCGCGACAACCTCGAGCTCCCGGCCAACACCTACGCCATCACCCTCTTCGGCGCGGAGGTCGCGCGCGGCGAGGCGCCGCGCGGCACGGTGCTCGCGATCGGCGACTTCCTCGACTCGCTGCCCGGCACGCCGACCCACGAGCCGGTGTTCGGGCTGGACGCCAAGTGGATCCCCGCCGAGCTGCGCCACCAGGCCGAGATCGGTGGCGCCACCGTCGTGGACCGCGCGTCGGTCGTCACCACCCACCTGGCCGAGGTCGTGCACTCCCACGCCAGCCGCCTGTTGGGCCGCGAGGACGTGCGCCTGCTGACCGACGTGGTCAAGCGCTCCCACCCGGTCGTGATCGAGGAGCTCACGCCCACCCAGCTGCCGCTCGGCGAGGTGCAGCGGGTGCTCCGCGCCCTGCTCGACGAGCGCGTCCCGATCCGCGACCTCGTCCGGATCTTCGAGGCGCTCTCCGTCCGCGCCGCGGCCACCAAGGACCTCGACGCCCTCGTCGAGGCCGCACGGGCCGCGCTCGAGCCGGCCCTCGCGGCGCCGTACGTCGTGGGCGGGGTGCTCCACGCGATCAGCTTCGAGCCGATGCTCGAGCAGCAGATGCTCGAGGGCCTCCGGCAGACCGAGCAGGGCGCTGTCGTCGTGCTCGACCCCGACGTGGCGCAGAACGTGCTCGTCGGGCTGGCGCGGGCGGTGAACGCCGCCGAGAACACCGACACCCGCCCGGTGCTGGTGTGTGCGCCCCAGCTCCGCGCCGCCGTACGACGCCTGGTGGCGCCCGCCGTCGAGCGGCTGCCCGTGTTCTCCTACTCCGAGCTCGGCGCGGCCCGCCAGGTCCGCTCGGTCGGTGTCGTCGGCGCGACCGGGTCGTCGACCGGTGCGCTCGCCGCGGTGGGTGCCTGATGGCCCGCCGGCACCGTCACCTCGACGGCACGGAGCACACCGGAGAGCCGGCGCTGACGGCCGACGCGCTGCTGGTGCGCCGGCCCACGGCCCCACCGCCCGCCCTGGTCGACGTGCGCGTGCTGCTGGTCGCCGCCCTGGTCGCCTCGCCGGCGGCGTACCGGACGGCGCAGGGACTGCTGTCGGTGAGCGAGGCGATGACCCGGTACCTGCTGGTCGCCCTCGGCTGCGTCGTGGTCTCGGTGGTGATCCGCGCGCTGTGGCCGCTGGTGATCGGCACTGACGTCACCGACAGCAGCCCCGGCTCCCTCGGCACCGATGCTGCCGGCGCGGGTGCACTCGGCTCGACGGCTGGGCTCGACGGGCTCGACGGGCTCGGCTCGATGGATGGCCTGGACGGGCTGGACGGGCTCGGCGCTCTCGACGCCGGCCCGGCCGCGGGGACGGGGCTCGAACAGCTCGGACAGCTCGGACAGCTCGACGAGCTCGACGGGTTCGGCGGCTTCAGCGCGTTCGACGACCTGGACTCCCTCGAGCTGTCACCCGGCACGCGCGAGGGCTGAGCGCCGAAACCCGCCACCTCGCGCGCCGAAACCCGCCACCTCGCGCGCCGAAACCCGCCACCTCGCGCGCCGAAACCTGCCACCTCGTGCGGTCAGGAGACGGCGGGGATGACCCAGTCGAGGGTGGTGCCGCAGCCGGGGGTGGAGGTGACGGAGAGGTGGCCGCCGAGATCCTCGGCGCGGGTGCGGAGGTTGGTGGAGCCGCCGCCGGCATGGGCGGTGGCGGGGTCGAACCCGGTGCCGTCGTCGGTGACGCGGAGCCGGAACCAGGCCGAGGAGGCGGTGATCTCGACCGAGACCGCGCTCGCCCCGGCGTGCCGGGCGACGTTGGACAGCGCCTCGCGCAGCGTGCTGAGCACGTGCGTGCCGGCCTCCGGGACCAGGGCGCGGTCGACCGGGCCGGTCACCCGCAGCACCGGCTGGAAGCCGAGGACGGGGCGGTACTCCGCGAGCAGGGCGCGCACCTCCTCGAGCAGGGGACGGCCGTGGCCGGTGCCCAGCTCGAAGATCACGGCGCGCAGCTCGGTGATGGCCGCGTCGAGCTCGCCCACCGCGCCGTCGACCCGAGCCCGCAGCTCGGCCGGGTCCAGGCCGCGGGCGCCCTGCAGCTGCATCCCGGTGGCGAACAGCCGCTGGATGACGAGGTCGTGGAGGTCGCGGGCGATCCGGTCGCGGTCCTTGGCGACGAGGAGCTGTGCGCGGTCGCGCAGGGCCTGGTCGCGGTCGAGGATCAGCCCGAGCTCGTCGGCGGTCACCGAGACCAGGTCCAGCATCACGTCGCGCAGGGACGGTGTCTCCCGCGCCTGCTCCACGACGATGACCCCGGAGCCGGCCAGCCGCGAGCGCACCGGCACCACCAGGGTGACCAGTCCGCGCGCAGCCCGGAGCCGTTCGGGCACGCCCTCGTCGACCACCTCGTGGATGCAGTCCGCGAGGGCCTCGACGACCTCCGGTGCCGCCTCGGACGTGCCGGCGACCTGACGGATCTCGAGCAGGTCGCCGTCGCGCCGGACGAAGGCCGTGAGCCGGGCGTCGCACAGGTCGCGCAGCGACGTCATCAGGTCGTCGAGCGCCTCCTCCACCTCGACCGAGCCGGCCAGGTCCCGTCCGACCTTGGCGATGGTCGACACCCAGCGCCGGCGCCACACCGTCTGCTCGTAGGCGCTGGCGTTGCCGATCATCGTGCCGGCGGCGCGGGCCAGCGCCTCGACCAGGGCCTGGTCGGTCGCGGTGAACGTGGTGCCGTCGCGCTTGTTGCCGAGATAGAGGTGGCCGAAGGCGCGGTCGCCGATCAGCACCGGCGCGCCCAGGAACCGGTCGATGGTGGGGTGCCGGTCCGGGAACCCGCCGGTCGACACCGGGTGGTCCGCCACGTGCGCCACCCGCACCGAGCGGCGCTCGCGCGGCACCAGGCCCAACAGCCCGTGACCCTTCGGCATCCGGCCGATCCCGGCGAACTGCTCGGCCGCGACGCCGTTGGCGACCAGGTCGACGAACTCCCCCTCGTCGTCGACGATGCCGAGCACGCCGTACTCGGCGTCGGTGAGCGTGCAGGCCGCCTCGACGATCCGCGACAGCACGCCCCGCAGGTCCAGGTCGGAACCGATCGCGATCACCGCGTCGAGCAGGGCGCGCGCCTCTGGTGGCAGCTCCAGGTCCATTCCCGGGACCCCCCTTCCCGTCTCCACCTCAGGCTAACCCCAGAGGTGCGACGAAGCGGAAGTCCCGGGGCGCGCTCAGAGCCGGCGCAGCTGGTAGGTGCCGCGGGTGGTGGCGACGACGGTGCCCGCCTCGTCGGTGACCTCCGCCTCGAGGAGGTACTCCGCCTTGCCGTCGCGGAGCGTCTCGGCCAGCACCCGCTCGGCCTCCTCGTCGGACATCGACGCCCGCGCGACGACGGCGGTCGACGCCGGGCGCCGGAAGTCGATCGTCAGCGACTTGACGAGGGGCACCGCTCCCTCCAGCACCAGGGCGGTCTGGGCGAACAGCCCGCCGAGGACCTCGGCGACCGTGAAGAGCGAGCCGGCGTAGACCGACCCGAAGTGGTTGACGTTGGGCGCGGCGGGGATCCGCGCCGCGACCGTGTTGCGGCCGGCCTCGACGACCTCGACGCCCATCGGCTCGAAGATCGGGATCAGCTGGCGGATCTGCGCGGTGAGCTGGGCCGGGTCGGTCACGGCGCCAAACTATCCGGCGGCGGTACGCCGGCGGGCCGGCAGCCGGGTGACGAACGTCAGCAGCACGGATGCGATCGCGATCGCGCCGATCACCGTGTAGGCGGTGGTGTAGGCGGCGTCCGGCCCGATGAGGCTCGCCGCGACGACCGGCCCGATCACGCCGCCGAGGCTCCAGCCGACGAGCATCAGCCCGTAGATGGCGCCGGCGTTCGCGACGCCGAAGAAGTCGCCGGCCGTCGCGGGCATCGTGCCGAAGCCGCCGCCGTAGCAGAGGTAGATCACCGAGGCGAGCACCACGAAGAGGACCGCGTTGCCGGCGTGCGGGATCAGCAGCAGGCAGACGCCCTGCAGGCCGAGCATGGCGGCGAACGCCGGCATCCGGCCGATCCGGTCCGAGGCCGCCGCCCAGACGATCCGGCCGGCGCCGTTGAAGATCGCGAGCACGCCGACGACGGTCGCGGCGGCGGCGACGCTCATGCCCGCGATGTCGGCGGCACTCGCCTTGGCCTGGGAGATCAGCGCGATGCCGGCCGTCACGTTCAGGGTGAGGATGGCGGTCAGCAGGTACCACTGCCGCGTCCGCAGCGCCTCCCCCTGCGTGTAGTCGCCGCCGGTCGCCCGCCGCGGCTGACCGGGCGCGGCGGGTGCCGCGGGCGCGACGTAGTCGGCCGGCGGGTTGCGGAACACCGACGCCCCGACGAGCGACATCACCAGGTAGGCCAGCCCGAGCGGGAGGAAGGCCGCCGTCGGGTCGTCGGGGTCGGCGTCGATCAGCGCCTGGGCGACGGGCGAGGTCAGCACCGCCCCGAAGCCGAAGCCGCCGACGGCGAGACCGGTGATCAGGCCCGGCTTGTCGGGGAACCACTTCTGGAGCATCGCGATCGGCACGATGTAGGCGAACCCGAGACCGAAGCCGCTGATCACGCCGTAGCCGAGGATCAGGAGCCAGTAGTCGTCCCTCCCACCGGCCAGCGAGGCCAGCAGGATGCCGACGGCGTAGACGACGCCGCCGACCAGGGCGACCAGGCGCGGCCCGCGCCGGTCCTGCAGCCGCCCGCCCACGTAGCTGCCGACGAAGATCATCGCGATGGTGACGGTGAACGGCAGCGACGCCCGCACCTTGCTCAGCTGCCACGGCTCGGCCTTCTCCAGCGCCCCGCCGAACACGCTCCAGGCATAGACCGCGCCGATGGAGAACTGCAGCAGCAGCGCTCCCGCGACCAGCAGCCACCGGTTCCCCCTCATCGCCGGTCCTCCGCCCGCTCCGAGTAGCGCACCGGGCCCTCACGCTGCAGGCGCTCCCGCTGCGGCACGACGGTGTACTTCGGGTCCCGCGCGGAGGCCTGCCCCGCCTCGAACACCGCGAACCGGGTGCACCACGACCCGGCCAGCAGGGCGGCCCCGGACAGCGCGGCGACGGTGCGGCTCCGCCCGGCGACCAGCGCGCCGGTCGCGCCCGTCAGGGTGAGCGCCTTGGCCGCGCGCAGGTAGCGGCCGGCGCGGCCCTCGTGCAGCGGCTCGGCGGTCACACCCATCGACCGCTCCATCCGGTGCTCCATCGCGAGCTCGAGGACCGCGCCGCCGACCGCGAGCCGGCGCACCGGACCGGTCTCGTCGAGGGGCGCGGCCAGCAGGCCCAGGCCCGCCGAGGCGGCGGCCGCCGAGCCGACGAAGACGAACGGGAGCTCGCTGTAGGCCTCGTGCCACGACGGCGTGGAGGTGTCGGAGAGCAGCACGGCGGTGTACGACGCCACCGGCGGCGCCAGCAGCGCGGCGGCGAGGCCGGCCGGCCGGTCGACGTACGACACCAGCCGCAGCGGTCCGCGACCCGCACCGGGCGGCAGCATCCGCACCAGCTCCGCCGCTGCGGCGGCGCCGGCGAACGGCCCGTACAGGGAGAGGATCCAGGTCCCGACCGACATGGGCGAGGTCAGCTTCGCGACCCGCAGCATGTTGAGGAAGCGGGACGGCTTGCCGAGGTCGTGGACGAGCGCGGCCATGGAGAAGGAGAGCCCGCCCAGGGCGCCCAGGCGCGCCGCGCGCCGCAGCACCGGGCGACCGGTCAGGTCGGCGCCCGCCGCGATCAGCGACGACCCGGCCGCGAGCCCGCCGGCGAAGAAGTACGCCGGGATGTCGGCTTCCCACGGCGACGGCTTGACGATGGGACGGCCGTAGTACGACGTGAACTCCGCCTCCGGCACCATCGACCGCTCACCGCGGCCCCGGCCGCCGCGCGACCTCCCGCCGCGCCGCCTTGCCACGCCCCTGCCGGCTCCGGGCAGCCGGCCCTGCCCGACCGCCTCGGTCTGCTGCTCGGTCTGCTGCTCGGTCATCGGCGCCTCCCGAGGAAGGCCACGGCCGCTCCGGCCAGCAGCGTGACCGCGGCCGCCCCGGCACGCCGGAACATGTCCGGCAGGTCCCGCGTCGGGACCACGGGGTCGGGCGGGAAGCCGTAGACCTCGGGCTCGTCGAGCAGGAGGAAGAACGCACCGGTCCCGCCGACGCCGTCGTCGGGGTCGTTGCCGTAGAGCCGGGCGTCCAGCACGCCGGCGTCGTGGAGCCTGGCGACCCGCTCGTTGGCGCGCTCGCGGAGCTCCTCGACGTCGCCGAACTGGATCGACTGCGTGGGACACGCCTGCGCGCACGCGGGGGTCCGGCCCGCCTCGAGGCGGTCGTAACAGAGCGTGCACTTCTGGGCGATGCCGACGTTGTTGGCGCCCTCGGGCCCCTTGCGCCGCTCGATCACGCCGTAGGGGCACGCCGGCACGCAGTAGCCGCACCCGTTGCAGACGTCGGGCTGGACGACCACCGTGCCGTACTCGGTGCGCAGCAGGGCGCCGGTCGGGCACACGTCGAGGCAGCCGGCGTGGGTGCAGTGCTTGCACACGTCGGAGGACATCAGCCAGCGGAACTCCATGTCCGTCGCGTCACCGGCGGGCGCCGCGCTGCCCGCCTCGGCGTCGGGTGGGTGCAGTCCCGGCATGCCGAGGTCGACCGGCGGCGGGAGCGAGGAGCCCGGCCGCGCGGGCTGCTCGATGAACGCGACGTGGCGCCACTGGTTGGCGTTCAGCGAGTGGCTGTTGTCGTAGGAGGAGCCGAGCATGTCGAAGTGGTCGGCGGGGACGTCGTTCCACTCCTTGCAGGCGACCTCGCAGGCCTTGCAGCCGATGCAGATGCTGGTGTCGGTGAAGAACCCCTTCCGCTGGGGCCGGTCCGCGTCGTACCCCGCCTCCTCGGCCGGGTCGAGCGGGCCCCACAGGTCGTTCTCCCTGAACAGGCTGGTCATGCTGCTCCCCCGTCGGTCGGCTGGTCATCGGGCACCGCGGTGACGATGTCGGCGTGGGCGTCCTCGGCGACGCCGGAACGGCGGACGTAGTCGGCGACCAGCTCGCGCAGCGCGCGGCCGGTCGGGCGGCGCCCGGCGCGGACGTCGCAGGTGCCGACCTTGGACTCCTGGATCAGCACGTTCGGGTCGAGGGTGATCCCGAACAGGTCGTTGGCGGAGTCGCCGGTGACCAGACCGCCCTCGCCCCAGTGGTAGGGCAGCCACACCTGGTGCACCACCCGGTCCTCCACGCGCAGCGGCCCCAGCCGCTCGGTGACCAGGACCCGGGCCTCGATGGCCGAGCGAGCGGTGATGATCGTCGCCCAGCCGCCGTGGTCGAGCCCGCGCTCGGCGGCCAGCTCCGGGGAGACCTCGACGAACATCTCCGGCTGCAGCTCGGCCAGCCGGTGCACGAAGCGGCTCATGCCGCCGGCGGTGTGGTGCTCGGTGAGCCGGCTGGTGGTGAAGATGAACGGGAAGACGTCGGAGCGGCCTTCCTGCGGGACCGGGTTCATCGGGTTGTCGTCGCGCAGGTACTCCTTGCGCGTCGGGTTCGACTGCTGGCCGTGGACCGGGTTGCGGAACGGCGACTCGACCGGCTCGTAGTGGGTGGGCATCGGCCCATCGATCAGCCCCTGCGGCACGTAGAGGGCACCCTTGCCGTCGCCCTGCATGATGAACGGGTCGTTGCCGGCGATGCCCGCCACGCCGTGCGCGCCGTCGGGAGGGACGTACGACGGCGGCTTGGTCTTCTCGAAGTCCGGGACGTCGAGGCCCGTCCACTCCCCGGCCTCACCGAGCGAGGGATCCCACCAGACGTAGGCCTTCCGCTCGCTCCACGGCGTGCCGTCGGGCCGGGCCGACGCCCGGTTGTAGAGCAGGCGGCGGTTGGCCGGCCACGCCCAACCCCACTCGGGCGCGACGTAGCTCTGCTCGCTGCCGGGCTTGCGCCGGCGGGCCTGGTTGACGCCGTCCTTGTAGACGCCGGTGTAGATCCAGCAGCCGCCCAGGGTGCTGCCGTCGTCCTTCATCTCCACGAAGCTCGAGAGGGGCCGGCCCGTCGCGACCTCGTAGCCGTTGATCTCCTTCAGCACGGCCTCAGCGCTGGGCTCGTCGTGCTGCCCGTGGGTCGGGTAGTCCCAGGTCAGCTCCAGCAGCGGCCGGTCCCGCTCGTCGGCGGAGTCCTTCAGCCGCTCCCGGACCATCCGCCCGAGGTGGTAGAAGAACCACAGCTCCGAGCGGCAGTCGCCGGGCGGCTCCACGGCCTTGTCGCGCCACTGCAGCATCCGCTGGGTCTGGGTGAAGGTCCCCTCCTTCTCGACGTGGGAGGCGGCCGGGATGAGGAACACCTCGGTGCGGCAGGTCTCGGGGGAGATCTCGCCGGTGGCGACCTCGGGGGCGCTCTTCCAGAAGGTCGCGCTCTCGATCTCGAACAGGTCCCGCACGACGAGCCAGTCGAGGTTGGCCATGCCGAGCCGCTGCGCACGGCCGTGGGCGGAGCCGACGGCGGGGTTCTGGCCGAGCAGGAAGTAGCCCTTGACCTTGCCGTCGATCATGTCCATCACGGTGCGGTAGGTGCCGTGGTCGCCGGTGATCTTGGGGATGTAGTCGAAGCAGTAGTCGTTGTCGGCCGTCGCGTGCTCCCCCCAGTAGGCCTTGAGCAGGTTGACGCCGTAGGCTCCGGCGTTGGCCCAGAACCCCTTCGAGCCGGGCTTCCGGACGGCGTCGATCCAGTGCTCGAGGCTCTGGTGCTGGTCGGCGTTCGGCATCGGCAGGTAGCCGGGGAGGATGTTGAACAGCGTCGGGATGTCGGTGGACCCCTGGATGCTCGCGTGGCCACGCAGGGCCATGATCCCGCCGCCTGGCCGGCCCATGTTGCCGAGCAGCAGCTGGAGGATGGCGCCGGTGCGGATGTACTGCACGCCCACGCTGTGCTGGGTCCAGCCGACGCTGTAGACGAGCGCGGTCGTCCGGTCGGCCCCGGAGTTCTCGACCCAGGCCCGGCACACCTCGAGGAACTGCTCCTCGCTCACGCCGCACGTGCGCGCCACCATCTCGGGGGTGTAGCGGGCGTAGTGGCGCTTGAGGATCTGGTAGACGCAGCGCGGGTGCTGCAGCGTCAGGTCGCGCGGCGGGTCGCCGGTCACCTGGATGCCGTGGGCCTCGTGCTGCAGGCCGGCCGCGGTCTCCCGCTGCTCCTCGGTGTCCTCGGCGTCGTCGGCCTGCGACTCGTGCAGCGACCCCTCGTCGTCCTCGGAGGCGTACTGCCACGACGTCGGGTCGTAGGTGCGGGTCTCCGGGTCGAAGCCGGAGAACAGGCCGTCGAGGTCCTCGGTGTCGCGGTAGTCGCTGCTGACGATGGTCGCGGCGTTGGTGTAGTTGACGACGTAGTCGCGGAAGTCGAGACCGTTGCTGAGGACGTAGTTCACGATGCCGCCGAGGAAGGCGATGTCGCTGCCCGCGCGCAGGGCGACGTAGGAGTCAGCAAGCGCGCTGGTCCGGGTGAACCGCGGGTCGACGTGGACCACCTTGGCACCGCGCGCCTTGGCCTCCATCACCCACTGGAAGCCCACCGGGTGGGCCTCGGCCATGTTGGAGCCCTGGATGACGATGCAGTCAGCGTTGGCCAGGTCCTGGAGGAACCCGGTGGCGCCGCCGCGCCCGAACGAGGTCCCCAGACCGGGGACCGTGGCGGAGTGTCATATCCGCGCCTGGTTCTCGATCTGGATCGCCCCCATCGCCGTGAACAGCTTCTTGATGAGGTAGTTCTCCTCGTTGTCGAGGGTCGCGCCTCCGAGGCTGGCGATGCCGAGGGTGCGTCGTACCCGACGACCCTCCTCGTCGATCTCCTGCCACGTGTCGTTGCGGGCCTTGACCACGCGGTCGGCGATCATCTCCATCGCCGTGCCGAGCTCGAGCTCGCTCCACTCGGTGGCGTACGGCGCGCGGTACTTCACCTTCGTGACCCGGAGGTCGCTGGTGACCAGGTTCTTGCTGGCCGCGCCCTTGGGGCACAGCCGCCCGCGGTTGACGGGGCTGTCGGGGTTGCCCTCGATCTGGACGACCTTCTCGTCCTTGACGAAGACGTCCTGCGCGCAGCCGACGGCGCAGTAGGGGCAGACGCTCTTGACCACGCGGTCGGCGTCCTCGGTGCGGGCGAGCGTCTCGTCGGTCCGGCGCGACCGCACCGCGGCCCCGCGGCCGAGCCGGTCGGTGCCGCCCAGCTGCCGCAGCACGGGCCAGGACAACCAGGTCTTCGCCACGAGCTCACCCCTCTCGCAGACGCAGGTACCCGACGTGGCCCAGCACACACCCGGGAAGCGCGGCGTGTCCAGGGACCCGGGTCAGCGCACGGCGATGACGTGCTCGCCGCGCGCGACGACCTCGCCGACGACGGGGTGCCCGGGAAGCTCGCCGACGACGAGCAGGCCGCCGGAGGTCTGGGCGTCGGCAAGCAGCACCAGCTCCTCCTCCTCCACGGCGGCGGTCACGTGGGGCCGGACCCACTCGAGGTTGCGGCGGCTCCCGCCGGGCACGTAGCCGTCGCGGAAGGCGTCCAGGGCGCCGTCGACGTAGGGCACGGCGGCGGCGTCGACGACCGCGCTGACGCCGCTGGCGCGGCACATCTTGTAGAGGTGGCCGAGCAGGCCGAACCCCGTCACGTCGGTGGCCGCACGCAGACCGGCCGTCACGGCCGCCCGCGCGGCGTCGCGGTTGAGCGTGGTCATCACCGCCACCGCCTGCTCGAACCGCTCACCGGTCACCTTGTGCCGGTTGTTCAGCACGCCGAGCCCCAGCGGCTTGGTGAGGGTCAGCGGCGTGCCGGGCTCGGCGGCGTCGTTGCGCAGCAGCCGGCGGGGGTCGGCCAGGCCGGTGACCGCCAGGCCGTACTTGGGCTCCGGGTCGTCGATGCTGTGCCCCCCGGACAGGTGCGCGCCCGCGGTCGCGCAGACGTCCGCCCCGCCGCGCAGCACCTCGTGGGCCAGCTCGAACGGGAGCCGGTCACGGGGCCACGCCAGCAGGTTCAGCGCGACGAGCGGCTCGCCGCCCATCGCGTAGACGTCGGAGAGCGCGTTGGCCGCGGCGATCCGGCCCCAGTCGTAGGGGTCGTCGACCACGGGGGTGAAGAAGTCGGTCGTCGCGATCACCGCGCGGTCGCCGTCGATCCGCACGGCCGTGGCGTCGTCGCCGTGCTCCAGACCCACCAGCAGCTCCGCGGTGCCCGACGAGGCGGGGAGGCCCGCGAGCACCTGCTCCAGCTCACCCGGCGGCACCTTGCACGCGCACCCGCCGCCGGCGGCGTACTGGGTGAGCCGGGGGACCTCGGGTGCGGCGACCATGCTCGCCACGGTACTGGCCCCTGACTGGCCCGACGGCTGGCGGAGGCGGACGGGAATCGAACCCGCCTGGCCGAGGTGCTCGGCCACTACGGTTTTGAGGACCGCGCCCGTCACCAGACGAGAAACGCCTCCCCACACCAGCCCGACCACCGTAGCAACGCCGCGGGCGCCGACTGCGTGACAATGGGGGTTCCGGTGCGGCGCGAAGGAGACAGCGATGGAGCTCGACCCGCGGCGTACGACGCCCCGGACCGACCGGGTGCTCGCGGACCCGCGGCTGCAGCGGGCGGCGGAGCGACTCGGCATCGCGCTCGTCAAGCAGGTCGTCGCCGCGACGCTCGACCGGTGCCGCGCCGGCGAGGTGCCGGCCGACGAGGTGGTCGAGGCCGCCGTCGCCGCACTGCCCGCCACGGCCACGCGGATGCGACGGGTGCTCAACGCGACGGGCGTGGTGGTGCACACCAACCTCGGTCGAGCGCCGCTCTCCGGCGCCGCCGTCGACGCGCTGGGCGTCGCGGCCGGGCCCACCGACGTGGAGCTCGACCTGGCCACCGGACGCCGCGGACGGCGCGGCCGGTCCGCCCTGGCCGCCCTCGCGTCGCGCGTGCCCGAGGCCGAGGCGGTCCACGTGGTCAACAACGGGGCGGCCGCGCTGGCGCTGGCCGCCTGCGTGCTGGCGCGGGGTCGCGAGGTGGTCGTCGCCCGCGGGGAGCTGGTGGAGATCGGCGACGGGTTCCGGATCCCCGAGCTGCTGGAGTCGGTGGGTGCGGAGCTCGTGGAGGTCGGCACGACCAACCGGGTCCGCGCGGCGGACTACGCCGACGCGGTGCGGCCGGAGACGGCGTTCGTGCTGAAGGTCCACCCCTCCAACTTCGTGGTCAGCGGCTTCACCTCGACCGTCCCCGTGCGCGAGCTCGCCGCGCTGCCGGTGCCGGTGGTGGTCGACATCGGCTCCGGTCTGCTCGAGCGCCATCCCCGCCTGCCCGACGAGCCGGACGCCGCCGGCGCGCTGCGGGCAGGGGCGGACCTGGTGACGGCGTCGGGCGACAAGCTGCTCGGCGGACCGCAGTGCGGCCTGGTGCTGGGGCGGGCCGAGCTGGTCGAGCGGCTCCGGCGGCACCCGTTCGCCCGGGCGCTGCGCGTCGACAAGCTGACCCTCGCGGCGCTCGAGGCGACGCTGGTCGGGCCGGTCGCGCCGGTGCGGGCGGCGCTCGACGCGGACCCGGCCGACCTGATGACGCGGGCGGCGAAGCTCGCCGCCGACCTCGGCGACGTGGTGGCCGCGGAGGCGGTGGCCTGCACCGCGGCCGTCGGCGGCGGGGGCGCGCCCGGCGTGGAGCTGCCCAGCGCCGCGCTGGCCCTTCCCGCGGCGCTGGCCGGGCCGCTGCGCGAGGACCCGGACCTGCCGGTCGTGGGGCGCGTCGAGCGCGACCGGCTGCTGCTCGACCTGATCGCCGTCGTACCGGACGACGACGCCGCCCTGGCGCAGGTCGTACGACGCGTCGCGAGCCGGGACGGCTGAGCGTGCACGTCGTCGCCACCGCCGGTCACGTCGACCACGGCAAGTCGACCCTCGTCGCCGCACTCACCGGCATGGCGCCGGACCGGCTGGCCGAGGAGCGCAGACGCGGGCTGTCGATCGAGCTCGGCTACGTGTGGACCTCGCTCCCCGACGTGGGCGACGTCGCGTTCGTCGACGTCCCGGGTCACGAACGCTTCGTCTCCACGATGCTGGCCGGCGTCGGCCCGGTCCCGGCCGCGCTGCTGGTCGTCGCCGCGGACGACCCGTGGATGCCGCAGGCCGCCGAGCACCTCGCCGCGCTCGACGCCCTCGGCGTGCGCCACGGCGTGGTCGCCGTGACCCGCAGCGATCTCGCGGACCCCCGCCCGGCCGTCGAGCGCGCGCACGCGGAGATCGCCGGCACCTCGCTCGCCGGGTCGCCGGTCGTGTCGGTGAGCGCACGTCACGGCACCGGCCTCGACGAGCTCCGCACGGCCCTGGTCGCGATGGTCCGGGCCCTGCCGCGACCCGACCCCGACGCGGACCTCCGGCTGTGGGCGGACCGCCGCTTCACCGTCCGCGGCGCGGGAACGGTCGTCACGGGCACGCTGCCGGCCGGCACCGTCCGGCGCGGCGACACGCTGTCCGTGATCGGCGAGTCGGGGTCGGGCACCGTGCGGGTGCGGCGCGTGCAGGCTTTGGGCGGTGACGCCACCGAGGTCAGCGGGGTCGCCCGGGTGGCGCTCAACGTCGTCGGCGACGACGCGCTGCTCGACCGAGGGGCCGCGCTCGTCACGCCGGGAGCGTGGCATGCCACCGACGTCGTCGACGCGGCGGTGCTCGCCGACATCGACGGACTGCCGGAGCGGCCGCTGCTCCACGTCGGGGCCGCCTCGGTCCAGGTGCGGGTCCGACCGCTGGGCGGGTCGGCCGTCCGGCTCGCGCTCCCCCGCCGGCTCCCGCTCCGCGTGGGAGACCGGGCGCTGCTGCGCGACCCGGGGAGCCGGCGGGTGTGGGGTGTCCGTGTGCTCGACCCGGCCCCGCCGCGCCTGCGGCGGCGTGGCGCGGCAGCGGCGCGGGCCGCCGCCCTCGCGGGGAGCGAGGGACCGGACCTCGGTGCGGAGGTACGCCGCCGCGGCCTGGTGTCGGCCGAGCTGCTCCGCCGGATCGGCGTCCCCGTCGACCGGCTGCCCAGCGACATGGTGGCCGCGGACGGTTGGCTGATGAGTGCCGAGGCGCGGGCTCGCGTCGCCTCGGACGTCGCTGACGCGGTCCGGGTCCACGCGGCGGAGCGGCCGCTCGACGCCGGAGTGCCGCTGCCCGCACTCGCCGAGCGGCTGGGGCTCCCGTCCCCCGCGCTCGTCGCCGCGGCGGTGGACCCGCCGCTGGTGGTGCGCGACGGCCGCGTGCACGCCGTCGGCGTGGCCCGGCTGCCTGCCGAGGTGGAGGAGGCCGTCGCCGCGCTGCACCGCGACCTCGTCGACGCCCCGTTCGCCGCGCCGACCGCCGACCGGCTGGCGGCGCTCGGCCTCGACGACCGGCGCGCGGCCGCGGCCGCGAAGGCCGGCCGCCTCCTGCGTGTGGCGCCCGGCATCCTGCTGCTCCCGGGCGCGGACCGGCTCGCGGCCGACCGGCTCGCCGGGCTTCCTCAGCCGTTCACCACCAGCCAGGCCCGCGAGCGGCTGGGCACCAGCCGCCGGGTCGTGCTGCCGCTCCTGGAGCACCTCGACCGCACCGGGGTGACGCGTCGGCATCCCGACGACAGGCGGGAGCTGCGGGGTGGTGGGTGAGGGGCGGCGGGTTCGGCGTTAGGAGCCGTCGACGGGTCGTGGTGAGCGGGATGAAGGCTGCGGTCGCGTAGTGGTGCCGGGCCGTAAGGGCTTTTACGGCGGGAGGCTTCGCGTTGGGGCTGGGTCGCGTTGCCGGGTCGGCTTCCGTAGGCGGTGAGGCGGGTTCCGTAGGTCGGGATGGGCGGGCGGTGGGGCTGGTTTGCGCCACTTTCCGTCCACAGCGCCGGATGGGGAATCGCCTGTCCCCAGGCGGGTTTCCAGCCCGGGGTTGTGTCGGCGCGTGGTGCTTTGATGGGTGTCATGGAGCACGAGAACGACAGCGACACGGAAGGGCAGTTCGACCGCTGCTCGGACCGTGAGCTGCTCGAGCACCTCGCCGGCGGCCTCCGCGCTCGCAGGTCCCTCCTGATCGACGAGTGGAGGGCGATCGTCGCGTGGGCCGACCGCAACGTCGTGGACTGCGAGGAAGGCGCCGCGACGCTGATCGAGGACTATGTCGACACCGGGATCCCGATCGCCGGCCCAGGTGCACCCCTGGTGTCGGAGTTCGCGTTGATGGAGCTGATCGCGACCCTGGAACGCACTCCCGACGGTGGCCGCGCCTACGTCGGCCGGGTCATCGGGTGTGCGTGGCGACTCAAGCAGATCTACGCCGCCGTCCTCGCCGGGCGGTGTGCGCCGTGGAAGGCCGAACGGGTCGCCGAGCTCACCCACGACCTCAGCCCCGAGGCCGCTGCGCACGTCGACCGGAAGCTCGCCCCGCACATCCGGTCGTGTTCGTGGCGGGAGGTCGAGCACCACATCGACGAAGCCATCACCCTCTACGACCCGGAGGCGGTTGAGGCCCGTCGTGAGGAGTCGTCGGACTCCCGGCGGTTCGACGTGCACCTCGACCATCTCGCCGACGGCGTGGTGCAGGTCGACGGGGTCCTGGACGCCGCTGACGGCGCGGACCTGGACACCGCCGTCAACCGTCGTGCGGTGCTGCTGGGGAAGCTGGGGCATGACGGGTCGCTCGATGTCCGGCGGGCGGTCGCGGTCGGTGACCTGGCCCGTGCGGACCTGACCCTCGACCTCGAGACCGTCGACGAGTCCACCGGTGAGGTCACCACCGCATCCCGTGGCCGGCGAGCCGTGCTCAACGTCCACGTCTCCGACACCGCCATCACCGGCGGCACGACCAGCGGTGGCGATGAGCAGGGTGCGCCGGTGGGGCGGTGGGAGGACCAGCAACGCCCCATCACCGTCGCACAGATCAAGGAGTGGCTCGCCACTTCTGGGACGACGGTGGTCGTGCGGCCGGTGATCGACCTCGCCGGCCACATCCCGGTGGACTCCTACGAGATCCCAGACCGCCACCGACACCACGTCCAGCTCCGTGATCATCACTGTGCGTTCCCCTGGTGCGGCCGCAGGGCGTCGCGCTGCGACCTCGACCACGCCCTCCCGCACAGCCAGGGCGGGGTGGCGTGTCCGTGCAACCTCGTCCCCGCCTGCCGCGCCCACCACCGGGCGAAGACGTTCTCCACCTGGCGCTACGTCATCGTCCAACCCGGCACCTACCTGTGGATCACCCCCAACGGGCGGCACTTCCTCGTCGACCACACCGGCACCCGCACCCTCGACCCACCCGTCCACGTCGACGAGACCGTGCACGGACCGCCGCCCGACCACGACACCCGACCCTGGCCCATCCAGACCGGCCCACCCTGCCCCGGCTAGGCACCACGCCCCACACCCCACCGCAAGGTGGGGCCAGAGGCATGCGCGGAGCAAGGAGACCGGGTCAGCGACGCCGGAGGCCCACCACGTCGTGGCGCGGGACCGGGTTGTCCCGCGACGCCTTGCAGGTCAGCCGCGTCGCCGACTCGGCCGCGACGACCGTGCGCACGCGCACGTCGTACTCGCTGTCGCCGGCGGCGAACCGCGCCACGGTCACATCGCCCTGGGCGTCCCGCTCGACCGTCCGGCGCGCCAGCCGCACCGCGTCGATGCCGGGCAGGCCGAGCTCGCGGCGCAGGGCGATCTCCGCTGCCTGCACGGGCATGGGGTACGACGACCGGCCGCGGAGGTGGGCGAGCTCGAGTTCGCCGGCGAGATGCCGGCCGGCGACGTCGACGGCGGTCTGCGGCGTGAGGCGGCCGTAGTAGAGACCGTGCGGCAGGACCACCATGTTGCCCGCGAAGCGGTCGCCGCCGATGTGGGACACCTCCCAGGTGACGTCCGGGTGGGCGTCGGCGAGGGCGAGCGCGGCGGGGCGGCCGTACTCCGCACAGCACGCGTCGTGACGGCCGTTGGTGCACACCGCGAACAGCGGACCCGGGGCCGGCGTCAGGCCCGTCGATCCTCCTTCGCGGAAGGACAGCAGGTCGAGGTCGAGCACCTCGCGCAGGTCCGCCACCGTGCCGTGCTCGAGGCGGGGCGCGACCGGGTCGGCCCGGGCGGCGAAGACGTTGAGCCGTTCGGGGTCGCGCGACGCGCGCGGGCGCCGGACGAGGAGGATCTTGGCCTTGAGCGCCTGCGCCCGCTGGCGCAGCGCCGGCCCGAGCCCCTCGGGCAGGCGGGCGTCGAGCAGCGCCTTGTCGCCCCAGGGCCCCGAGTGCTCGAGGAGCAGCCAGGTGCGCACGTGGGTGGCGGTCCCAGCGACCGGCTCGTCGCGCGAGAGGCTGGCCGCTGCGCAGCTGAAGCGGCTTCCGTCGTCGGTCACCGGCCCAGTCAAGCGGACGCGGTGGTGATCTCGAGCAGGCCCTCCCGGACGAGGCGGCGGCACAGCACCAGGCGGCTCTGCTCGTCGAGGTGCTCGGCCAGGTCTCCCGGCGAGAACGGGCCGCGGATGCCGCGGGCGGCCTCGAGGGCCGGCCGGATCCACGCGGGAACCATCAGCGACCGGTCGCCCAGCAGCACCTCCACCTGGTCGCCCCGGTCGAGCAGGACGCAGGGGTGGCCCGGACGGCGTTGCAGGAGCGTCTCGTCGGCGAGCTCGGCCCGGAGCGCGAGCACGTCCTGCAGGCCGCCGGCGAGACGGGAGGGCCGGGACGTCAGGAACCGACGGATCTCCGTCTCGACCGCGGCGGCCGGGTCGAGGCCCCTCAGCTCGGCGGCGAGCGCCTCCAGCCGCTCGGCCAGGCCGTCGCGCAGCAGCCCCGGGTCGTCGAGGTAGCCCGCAGGCAGGTGCTCGGCGCCGACCGACGCCACGACCGGAGCGACGGTGCGCTCGACCAGCCCGCGCCAGGTCAGCTGGTTGATGCCGACGGTGACGTGCAGCGACACCGTCTCCTCGGCGCGAGCGGCGTGCGGCGTACCGGTCGGGAGATACATCGAGAGGCCCGGCTCCAGGAGGACGTCCTCCGGACCCTCGTCGCCGTGCACCTCCCACTGCTTGGACCCCGCCGTCTGGAACACGAAGACGTCGTGGGAGTCCGAGTGCACCGCGAAGCCCTGCGAGCCCGGCGGGGTCAGGTAGGCGTTCGCCTGGCAGGGATGGCCGAGCTCGACCTCCAGCTCGGCGATCAGCCGCGTCAGCGGCGGCCAGTAGCGGTGCAGCCCCTGGAAGACGACGGTCGCCCCGTCGTCGAAGAGCTGCAGCACCTTGCGGGCGTCGACCAGCCCGGTCAGCGGCTTGCCCGCGAGCGTCGCACCCTTGCGCGTGTACGACGCCTCGGGCAGCACCGCGCCGTCCTTCGCCAAGCGCAGGGCCGGAGTCCGCAGCCCCGACGAGGTCAGCAGCTCGTCGGCGTCCCGCAACGACAGCAGGCCCACCAGGTCGTCGGGCGCCGTCCGGTGGAGGTGGACGCGCGACGCCCAGACCTTCGCGAGGAAGGTCTGGGCGTCACCACTCAGCAGGTCGAGGGCCGACACTCAGGAGCCGCTCCCGTCGGTGCCGTCGCTGTCGGAGGAGTCTCCGTCGGACGCGTCACCGTCGGTGCCGTCGCTGTCCGACGAGTCGCCGTCGGTGCCGTCGCTGTCCGACGAGTCGCCGTCGGTGCCGTCGCTGTCGGTGGAGTCGCCGTCGGTCACGTCGGTGGCGTCGCCGTCGGTGCCGTCGGCGTCGCCCGTGGCCGGCATCGGGTCGCCGTGGGGAGGCGTGGTCATCTGGTCGTCGCTCAGCGGCTCTTCAGGGGTGTTCGTCATGGGCTTCCTCCGTCTCGATGGCCGTTGCGGCCAGTCTGGTGTGCGGCCACCCCCGGCTCAAGGGGACGGCGGCCGGTGATTAGCGAGGTACCCGCAGCATCGGCGCGCACACCGGTCCGCAGCCGGCTGCATACGCTGGCGGCATGGTCCCCACCGTCACCCTGAACGACCGGTCCACGATCCCCCAGCTGGGCTTCGGCACCTACCAGGTGCCGCCGGCGCAGGCCGCCGAGGTGGTGACGCAGGCGCTGGAGGTGGGCTACCGCCACATCGACACCGCGCAGATGTACGGCAACGAGCAGGGCGTCGGCGAGGCCATCGCCTCCTCGGGGATCCCGCGGTCGGACCTCTACGTCACCAGCAAGCTCAACAACGACGCGCACCGGCCCGACGACGTCCGTCGTACGTTCGAGGAGACGCTGTCGCGGCTGGGCCTGGACCACCTCGACCTCTTCCTCATCCACTGGCCCCTGCCCACGCGGTACGACGGCGACTACGTCTCCACGTGGCGGGCGATGGCCGAGCTCGTGGGCGACGGCCGGCTGCGGTCCGCCGGCGTCTCGAACTTCCAGCCGCCCCACCTGGACCGGATCGTCGGCGAGACCGGCGTGGTCCCCGTGGTCAACCAGATCGAGGCGCACCCCTACTTCGCGAACGACGACACGCGCCGGGCCTCCCGCCACCACGGCATCGCGGTCGAGGCGTGGAGCCCCCTGGGCCAGGGGGACGTGCTGGCCGATCCGGCGCTTGCCGAGGTGGGCGGCAAGCACGGCCGGACCCCGGCGCAGGTCGCGCTGCGGTGGGCGATCCAACGCGGCGACATCGTCTTCCCGAAGTCGACGAGTCGGGCTCGGATGGACGAGAACTTCGCGGTCTTCGACTTCAGCCTGACCGACGACGAGATGGCGACGGTCGACGGCCTGGACCGCGGCCCGGCGGGGCGCGTCGGGCCCGACCCGGACACGTTCGACTGGATCCCGGCTCGGCGGCGCTGAGCGGTACGTCGCGAGGTCGGGGGGTTTCGGCCTCGGTCGTCGGGTACTGAGAGTCGGCGGCCGGAGCCGGCCGCAGGGGGTCGCCGCCTCGGGAGCGGCGGGGGAGGGTGACGCGCCAAGCGTCCCGTCGTTGAACCTGCAACCCGAGGTAAAGGAAACGAAATGCGCGACAGATCTCGCCGCCGCCCGATGAGGCGTGCCGCCCTGGTCGCTCTCGTGGCCGGAGGAATGGTCGCCTTCTCGGCGGCCCCGACGGCCGCGGAGGAGGACACCGATCCGCTCAAGCAGGTCACCGACCAGATCAACGAGGTCGTCGACAAGCTGCTGAAGCCACCGGCCCCGGCGCCGAAGAGGGCCGAGCAGCAGGCGGCTGCGCCCGTCCAGGACGACGACGACTCCCCGGGCTACGAGACCCAGGACCCGGCTCCGCCGGACCACGGATCCTCCCAGGGACTCTCGGCGGACCTCGCGGGCAACGACCTGGCGTCCGTCGGCACGACCGACTCCCGGATCGAGGACGACCACTCGGCCAGCGCCGACGCCACCACGCTCGCGATCGCCGGTCAGGAGATCCTCGGTGCGCACGCCGACTCCGGCGGCACCGAGGAGGACGAGGCCGACCCGCTGGCCGCGATCTGCGAGGGCACCAGTGGCGCGATCTGCGCCTCCGTGCTCTACGCGGAGGCGGAGGCCCACGAAGGCCAGACCACGTCCGACAGCTCGGCGCGCAGCGGCGTCGCGTCCGCGTGCCTGGGCGGCACCGGGGCGGCGACCTGCGACGGCCCCGTGGGAGTCGGCGTGCTGGACAGCTGGAGCGAGATCAGCCGCGACGGCTCCGGCCACACCGAGGCGTCGTCGGGCTCGTCGGTCGCCGACGTCTGCCTCGGTCCGGTCCTCGGCGCCTGCACCGTGGGCGCCCAGGCGGTCAGCTCGGAGGGATCCTCCGACTCGCGCGGCTCGGCCTCGAAGGAGTCGCAGGTGATCGGCCTGCAGCTCGGCGGACCGCTCGGTGACTTCACCGAGCCGACCGCGATCAGCATCCCGCCGGGGTGCACGAGCCCGAGTGTCGCCTGCGTGTTCCTCAACCAGGGCGAGACCTACCTCGGCAACGGCATCGCCGGCCACGGCGCCATCGCGCTGAACGCGTCGGTGCTCGACGGCGTCATCCTCGCCGACGCGGCGCAGTCGGAGACGCTGGTCCACAAGGCCGGCTCCCGCTCCGGTCCGGGCGGTCCCGGCGACGGCCCCGGCGGTCCCGGTGACGGCGACGGTGGTCCGGGTGCAGGTGGCCCGGGTGCCGGTGGCCCGGCCGCCGGCGACGGCGACGCGGGTGCCGGCGTGCTGCCGGACGCCGGCGGCGTGTGGAGCGGCCTGCTCGCGATCGGCCTCTTCACCATCGCACTCGGTGGGTTCTGCCTGGCCTGGGCCCGCCGACGAGACCCGGTCGATGCGGCTGCTTGATCGTTGGCCGCGAGGTCGCGAGGGTGTCACCATCGCCGTCGCCATCGGGGTGATCGCAGCACTGCTCGGTAGTGCAGCGGCGATCTACGCCTGGGGCGGCAACGACAGCGACAGCGGCGCTGGTGACACCCCCGCCGCGACCACACCCACCCGCTCGGGAGACGCGCTCGTAGCCGTCGTCTCCCGGGCGGGTGGCTTTGCGGTGACCGCTCCCCCGCAGCTGGTCGGCGAGAAGGTCGACCGCGGCGTCAAGCTCTCGACCCGCGCCGGGGACATCGTGATCACCGTCGGGCCCACCGGCAACAAGGGGCTGCGCGCCGGGCACGCCTCTGCCCTCGAGGCCATCCGCTCGACGTTCCCGCGCGTGCGCGTGGAGCGGCGGCTCCGCACCGAGCTGGGCGCGCTCCCGGCCCGCCGGAGCGTCGGCGTCGTACGCCGGGCGCGCGGCGACCAGGTCATCTTCTCGGTGACCACCGGGGTGCGCGGTCGCCGCACCTGGTCCGTGGTCATGTTCGCGGCCCGCGACGTGCGGCCGGCGCGCCTCGAGCGGTTCTACCAGCCGATCCTCGACGGGTTCGAGCCGGTCGCCCGATAGACACAGCAACATAAACACAGCAGACACAGCAGACACAGCAGGTCCCGACCCGGACGGGTCGGGACCTGCTGTGTCTTGTTGCGGCCGAGGTGACCGTCAGGCGGTACGCCGGCGTCGGGCCGCGACCGCGACCAGGGCGCCGCCGAGGAGGGTCACCAGGCCGCCCGCGAGCGCCGCCAGCTGGAGGTGCTCGTCCAGCCCGGTGGCCGGCAGCCAGCCCGACCGGGCGTCGACAGCGGCCCGGACGGCGGCACCGTCGGCGGCGGCGCCGGGCGCGACGTCGCTGACACCGGCGACAGCGGCGATCTCGTCGTCGGTCTCCGACACCCCGCCGACCTCGTCACCGTCGCCGGGGTCCTCACCGCCGGGCTCGCCGCCCGGCGGCACCTCGGACGTGGCCGGGCAGTCGGTCGCGCCGACCTCTCGGGCGCTCTCGCCCGGCTCGGCGTAGCGGATCGCCACCGAGTTCACCTGGCCGTCGGAGAACGGGAACGGGAACGTGCCGTCGAAGCCCTTGCCGACGAGCGCGTTGGCGTTGACGACGATGGGGTGGGAGTACACCTCGTCGACGCCGGGCTTGCGGACCCACTTGCAGACGACGACCCTCGGCAGCTTGCCCACGGCGTTCGCCTCGCCGCGGGGCGGCTCCGCCCCGTCGCCGGGGGCGGCACCGTCGCCCGGTGCCGCGCCCTGGCCGGGTGCGCCGCCCTGCCCGGGCGCGGTGTCGGGCGCCGGGGGCGCTGCGTGCGGCGGGGGTGGGGCGTCCTGGGGGCCGCGGCCCTGCCCGGGCGGGTCCGCCTGTGGTCCTCGGGCGGCCGCATGGTCGGGAACGCGGGCCTGCTCCGGCATGGGCGGGCGGTTCTCCGGCGCCGGCCGGGGGCCGGGGTCGGGACGCCCGCCGTCCTGACGGGCGGAGTTCTCGGCCCCGTTGCCTCGTGGGTCGCCGGGATCGGCATGGACGGGTGCCGCGACGAGCGCGGTCGCGAGCGCGGCTGCGGGGATCGTCAGAAGGCGGGCGGATCGGGCTGGACGGCCTGGACGGGCTGGACGGCTCGCTGAGCTGGACATGTGAGAGAACCCTTACGTGGAGCAGCGCGGCCGGAGCCGCGACCGGTTGGATTCGACAGCTGGTCCCCGAGAACCAGAAGAAGGAGCGGTCCCCCCTCGCCCGCAGCGCATGCGGACTCGGGTGAATCGCTCCCTCCCCGGTTGTCGCGCCCGCCGAGTCGGACCGCCACCACCGGTTCACGCCGGCAGTACCCAGCGGCCCGTCGTCGAGACGTTGTCGGACAACTTTTCTCGGCAGCTCCGCCCCCGGCTCTCGCCGTCCGGGGCTACCTCCGGTCGTCGGGTGTGTCGAACGGGCCGGGATGCGGCCCGCCCGCCGGGCCGCCGAGCCTGCCCTTCGGGCGGAAGAGCCGCTTGATCAGCTCGAGGATGCGCATGGCTTCATCTCCTTCCTGATCCCTTCCTGATATATCCGTCCTGCGTCGGACGGGATCACTCGTCGGCCTGCTCGGCCTGGTGCGGGTAGGCGTCCTCGTCGTCGCCGGTGACGCTGGCTCGCTGCTCCAGCGCGTCAGCCTCGTTGGCCTCGCCGCCGGAGACGTCATCACGGGGCGTCACCGTCCCGGGGTCGTCGAGCGACTGCTCCTGCTCGATGACGTCTGCCTCGTTCGCCTGCTCGATCGGTTCTTCGCTTCGGGCCGTCATGCACTCACGGTGCCCGAAAACGCCGCCGGCAACGGGTGCGTCCGGCCTCGATCCCACCCGCTCGGGCTGGGGGCCGCGACGTACGCTCGACGGATGATCGTCGGCCGGGTGCGAGAGCGGATGGGTGCGGAGCTGTTCGCGCGGGTCGCCGGGCCGGACGGGCCGCGTGCCCGCGACCGGATCCACAACCGGCCGGGTCCGCGGTGGTTCCCGCCGGAGAGCCCGATCGCCCGGGTCCACGGCGACGCCTCGATGTTCGTCGGCGGCCTGCGCGCGCTCCTGCTCCAGTCGCTGCATCCCGCGGCCATGCGCGCCGTGTCCGAGCACAGCGGCTACCGCGGCGACATGTGGGGCCGGCTCGCCCGCACCAGCACCTTCCTGGCGATGACGACGTTCGGCCATGCGGAGGACGCCGAGGCGGCGGTGGCGGTAGTGCGAAGGATCCACGCGCAGATCACCGGCACCATGCCCGACGGCTCGCCCTACGCCGCCTCGGACCCGCACCTCCTCGGCTGGGTGCACGTCGCCGAGGTCGACAGCTTCCTGCGTGCCCACCAGACCTACGGCCACCGGCCGCTCGACCGGGCCGAGCGCGACGAGTACGTCGCCCAGGCCGCGGAGGTCGCCCGGCGGCTGGGTGTGGTCGACCCGCCGCTGACCGAGCAGCAGTTGCGCGAGCGGCTGGCGTCGTACCGGCCGGAGCTGCGCGGCACGCCGGAGGCACGGGAGGCCGCCACCTTCCTCCTGCTCCGCCCGCCGCTCCCCCTCGCCGCCCGCGCGCCCTACGGCGCGCTCGCGCTGGCCGCCGTCGGGCTGCTGCCCGGCTGGGGACGACGCGCCCTGCGACTGCCGTGGGTCCCCGTCTCCGCCGACGTGGTCAGCCGTGCGCTCGGCACCGTGGTGACCGGCACCATCCGCTGGGCGATGACGCCGCCGCCCGCCGCCTGAGCCGCCGGAGAAGAACCCGGAAGATTTTCTTGCGCCGTCGTGTCGAACGCCGTGCCCGCCGTTCGGCACAGGGGTGAAAGCACCCCCTCGGGCACCCGCCCGGACGACCAAGGAGCACACTCATGGGACACCTCAAGTCCAGCCTGTTTCTCTCCCTCGACGGCGTCATCGAGGCGCCCGAGACCTGGCACTTCCCCTACGTCGACGACCAGATGGGCGCCGTCGTCGGCGAGCTGATGGGCGAGAGCGAGGCGACCCTGCTGGGACGGCGCACCTACGACGAGTTCGCCGCGTACTGGCCCGCCGCGGACCCCGCGGACCCGATGACGGGCGTGATGAACGGCGCGCGCAAGTACGTCGTGTCCTCGACCCTCGAGGCGGCGGCGTGGGAGAACACGACGCTGATCTCCGGGCACGACGTCGCGGCGCAGGTCGCGGAGCTCAAGCGGGACACCCGGATCGGCACGACGGGCAGCGCCACCCTCGTCCGGTGGCTGCTCGAGCAGGGGCTGGTGGACGAGCTGCACCTGCTGGTCCACCCGCTCGTCGTGGGCAGGGGCCGCAGGCTGTTCGAGGACGGCGCCACCGTGCCGCTCAGGCTCGTCGCCTCCACTACCTTCGACTCCGGCGTCCTGCACCTCGTCTACGCCGGCGCCGACCGCTGACCCGCCCCCCAGCCGACCGCCCCGAAGGAGCCCGACGTGCGCTACATGGTGATGCACTACCAGACCGAGGACATGGAGAACGACGTGCTGCCCTCACCCGAGGAGCAGGCCGCCATCGGCGAGTACATGCAGGAGGCGGCGATGTCCGGCGTGCTGCTCAGCGGCGAGGGCGTCCGGTCGAGCCGGCACGGCGCCCGGATCGAGGTCGACCACGGCGACGTCCGGGTGATCGACGGCCCGTTCGCCGAGGCCAAGGAGCTGATCGCCGGGTTCGCCATCCTCGAGGTCGACTCGCTCGAGGAGGCGGTCGAGCACGCCCGCCGGTTCGCCCTGCTGGTCGGGAGCCCCCGCGTGGACGTGCGCAAGGTGACCGAGTTCAGCGACCTGGCCGGCGGCCAGGAGTAGCACCCACCCCGCCACAGCGCCATGACCGACGACACCGAGCCGTTCCCCCGCGCCGAGCGCCCGGGCCAGGACGAGGTCGACCGCCGGCTCGCGGCGCTGTGGCGGGTGGAGTCGCCGAGGGTGATCGCGCGGCTGGTCCGCCAGGTCGGCGACCTGGACACCGCCGAGGAGGTCGCCCAGGACGCGTTCCTCGCCGCCATCGAGAAGTGGCGGGCCGGCGGCGTCCCGGCCAATCCCGCCGGCTGGCTGCACACCACCGCACGGTTCCTGGCGATCGACCGGATCCGGCGGCGCGACACCCAGCGCAGCAAGTACCACCTCGTCGCGGCGTCCGGCACGGACGCGCACGAGCCCGACTGGGACCGCGTCGTCGACGGCGACCTCGCCGACGACCTGCTCGGGCTGGTCTTCATGGCCTGCCACCCGGTGCTCTCCCCCGACGCCCGCTCCGCGATGACGCTCAAGCTGGTGTGCGGCCTCGGCTCCGAGGACGTCGCCCGCGCGTTCCTGGCACCGGTGCCGACAGTCGCCCAGCGCATCGTGCGGGCCAAGCGCAGCCTGGCGGCCGCGAAGGTCCGTTTCGAGCTGCCCGAGGGCGCGGACCGGGCAGCCCGCCTGGACGCCGTGCGCGAGGTCGTCTACCTGCTGTTCAACGAGGGCCACACCGCCACCCGCGGCGACCAGTGGCTGCGTGGCGACCTGTGCTTCGAGGCGCTGCGGCTCGGACGGATGCTGGCGGCACTCACGCCGACGGACACCGAGACGCTCGGCCTGCTCTCCCTGATGGAGCTCACCGCATCGCGACTGCCGGCGCGCACCGGACCCGACGGCGAGCCGGTGCTCCTGCTCGACCAGGACCGCGGCCGCTGGGACCGGCTGCTCATCGGCCGCGGCCTCGCCAACCTGGCGCGGATCGAGGAGCTCGGGGGCACCACCGGCCCCTACGCCCTCCAGGCCGCCATCGCCGCCTGTCACGCCCGGGCCGCCGTGCCCGAGGACACCGACTGGGAACAGATCACCGCGTTGTACGACGCCCTGGCCGGCGTCAGCCCGTCCCCGGTCGTCGACCTGAACCGCGGTGTCGCCGCGTCCCGCGCGTTCGGGCCCGACGCCGGCCTGGAGCTCGTGCTGCCGCTGTTCGAGGTCCCCGGCATGCGCGACCACCACCTGCTGCACGCGGTGACCGGCGACCTGCGCTGCCTGGCGGGCCAGCACGAGCAGGCCCGGGAGCACTTCCTTCGAGCAGCGTCGCTCACCCAGAACGCGGCCGAGCGGAGGACGATGCAGCGGCGGGCGGCGGAGTGCGCCGCCGGCCACGACGATCCCTAGACCAGCGGCGCGCGGCTCACCCGGACCCGCGCAGGGCGGGGAGCACGTGCTCGCCGTACGCCTCGAGCATGGGGCGGTAGTCGGGGCCGATGTTGCCGACGTAGATCTCGTCGAAGCCGGCCGCGAGGTACTGGTCGTACGTCGCGGTGTGGCGGCCGGTGTCCGGGCCGCAGGTGAGCGCCTCGCGCGTGGAGTCGCGGGTCACCAGCTGGCTGGCCTGCTCGAAGTGCTGCGGCGTCGGCAGCACCTGGGCGAGCTCCCCGGGAAGTCCCGCGTTGGCCCACAGCCGGTGGGCCGTGGCGACGCCCTCGTCCTCCGTGTCCGCCCAGCACACCTTGAACCCGACGCTGGTCCGCTTGCCACCCGCGGAGCGGAAGGTGTCGAGCACCTCCTCGTCGACGGAGGTGGTCACCAGGCCGTCACCGATGCGGGCCGCGACCTCGGCGGCCTTCGGGCCGAACGCGGAGACCCACACCTCCGGCGGCTGCTCCGGCAGCGTGTAGAGCCGGGCGTTCTCGGCGGTGAACCAGCGACCGTGGTGGTCGACGACGCCGCCCTGCCACAGCTCGCGCATCAGGCCGACGGACTCCTCGAGCATCTCCAGGCGGCGCGGGGCGGGCGGCCAGTGGTCGCCGAGCACGTGCTCGTTGAGCGCCTCACCGGTGCCCACGCCGAGCCGGAACCGGCCGTCGAGCAGCACCGCGGACGTGGCGGCGGCCTGCGCCGTGATCACCGGCCCCATCCGCATGATGGGGCAGGTCACCGCCGTCGTCACCGGCAGCGAGGTGGCCTGAGCGATCGCGCCGATCACCGACCACACGAAGGGGCTCTGCCCCTGCTCGTCGTTCCAGGGATGGAAGTGGTCGCTGATCCAGAGGGCGTCGAAGCCGGCGTCCTCCGCCAGCCGGGCCTGCTCGACCAGGGCGTCGGGGGTGTGCTCCTCGCACGACAGGAAGTATCCGAGAGTGACCATGCCCTGCGAAGTACCCGGGCCGCGCCGGCGGAGACGGTCGGCGCCGCCCGCCACCGCTGGGAGTCAGGGCTGGAAGACCACCTTCACCATGCCCTCCTCCTTCTTCTGGAAGTGCTCGTAGGCGCTGGGCGCCTGGTCCAGGGGGAGGTGGTGGGTGGCGAACGCGTCGACGCCGAACGGGTCGTCCTCGATGAGCATCCCGAGCAGCTCGTCGGTCCACGCCCGGACGTTGGCCTGGCCCATCCGGACCTGCACCTGCTTGTCGAACAGCTGCATCATCGGCATCGGGTCGGCGGAGCCGCCGTACACACCGGAGATGGAGATCGTGCCTCCGCGACGGACGGCGTCGATGGCGGTGTAGAGCGCCGCGAGCCGGTCGAGGCCGGCCTTCTTCATGACCGGCTCCGCGACCGCGTCGGGCAGCATCCCGGCGAACTTCTGCACCAGACCCGCGGCGGGCGAGCCGTGCGCCTCCATGCCCACCGCGTCGATGACCGAGTCGGGGCCGCGGCCACCGGTCGCCTCGCGCACGACGTCGCCGATGCCGCCGACCTTCTCGGCCTCCTCCAGGTCCAGGGGCTCGGCCCCGAACGCCTCCACGCGGGCCAGCCGCTCGGGGATCCGGTCCACGGAGATCACCCGGTGGCCGGCCCGGACGCCCATCCGGGCGGCCATGTCGCCGATCGGGCCGGCGCCGAGCACCAGCAGCGTGCCTCCGTCGGGCACGTCGGCGTACTGCAGGGCCTGCCAGGCCGTCGGCAGCACGTCGGAGAGGAACAGGAACCGGTCGTCGGGATGCTCGTGGGGCACCTTGACCGGCGAGAAGTCGGCGAACGGCACCCGCAGGTACTCCGCCTGGCCGCCGGGGACCTGGCCGTAGAGCTTGCTGTAGCCGAAGAAGCTCGCGCCCGTGCCGTGCTCGTGGTTCTGCGTGGTCTCGCACTGGCTGTAGAGCCGGCGGTCGCACATCCAGCAGGAGCCGCAGGAGACGTTGAAGGGCACCACCACCCGGTCACCGGGCTTGAGGTTGGTGACCTCCGCGCCGACCTCCTCCACGATGCCCATCGGCTCGTGGCCCACGATGTCGCCGGCCTCCATGAACGGCGCGAGCGTCTCGTAGAGGTGCAGGTCCGAACCGCACAGCCCGGTCGAGGTGACCTTGATGATCGCGTCGGTCGGGTCCTCGATCCGTGGATCCGGCACCTCGCTGACCTGCATGTCGTGGACTCCTTGCCACGTGACTGCCTTCATGCCGGGAAACCGCCTTCGCTCGGGGACTGGCTGGACGAGTGGGCGGTACCCGTGCGCCATCCCCGCATGCCGGTCACTTCCGGGCCTGGAACTCCACCTCCGCGATGGCCGTGCGGCTGTTGTCGGCCGTGCCCCGGTAGGCGCGGCGGATCTCGAAGGTCACCTCGGTGACGTCGCTGACCCCGATGCCGAAGCGGGCGGGCCCGACCTTGTCCTCGAACTCCAGGTCCTTGACCTCCACGGAGCCGTCGCTGCGACGTACGACGGCGTTGAGCTCGGCAGGACGGCCCTGGGTGAGGAACAGCTCCTCGTCCTCGGCCGAGATACCCGGCGTGATCAACACCTCGACCAGGCGGATCGGCTCCTCGAACTCGACCGTGAGGGTCTCACCGCGGCCGGGCCCGGCCGCGGCCGGCGCCCAGTAGTGGTTGGAGACGCCGTCCCGTGCCTCACGGGCACCGTGGCCGCGCTGGCTGCTGCTCGCCCGGATCGCGCTCGGGTTGACCTCCTCGGTGCCGGCGATCCGGTCCCGCACCGTCTCGACAGCGCCGAGCAACGGCTCCCGGAACGCGAAGCCGCCGACCCCCGCGATGCCCAGCACCGCGAGAAGCACGAGCAGGGCGGCCGGCACCCGGGGCCGGAACCGGCGAGGGTGCGCACCGCGCGGCCGGCTGCCCGCCTCCTTGACCCTGCGCTTGTTGCGCCACCGGCGCCACCAGCCGACCCGGGCGACCTCGGCCTCGGCCAGGGTCGTGCCGCAGCGGCGGCAGAACTTGCGCGACGGCTTGTTGCCGATGCCGCACTGCCCGCAGACCAGGTCGCCGTGCCGGATCGGGTCGTCCGCGGGCGGGCGGGGGCGCCGCGCCTTCGGCGCGGGTGCGCCCGGCTTCTGCGGTCCCGGCTGCTGCGGTGCACCGGGCTTGCGCGCCGCCGGCTCGTCGGAGACCGGCACCACCATCGCCTTGGCGACGTCCGGCGGCGGTGGGGGCTGCCAGGCCGCGGCACCGTCCGGGGGTGGCGGTGCGTCCGCGGGCCGCTCGGCGGTCGACACCCGCGGCGGCTCGGTCGGTGCCACCGGGCGGGACGGCGGTCCGGACCGTGGACGGGGAGCGTCCGGAGCGGTGACCACCTTGCGCTCGGCTTCGGGCTCGGCCTCGGGCTCGACCGCGGGCTCGACGGCGGGCTCCGGCCGCTGGTCGGCGTCCGGCGCGGCCGCGGTCTCGGACCAGTCCACGTAGGCACCGCACTCCCCGCAGAAGCGCTCCCCCTCGTCGAGCGGCACGGCGCACGACGGACACGACCTGCTCACTCCTCACCACCTCCTGATGCGCGCATCACGCTGTAGTGCCGGACGACGTGGGCGGGACAAACGTCCTCGAGGAGACCCTCGATCCGTCGGGTGTCGACGGCCTTGGGGTCCGCGACGGAGATCGTCACCGTGACCGACGGGGGGCCGCTGCCCTCGGCGCTTCCTCCCGGCCTCTGCGACCAGGTGCAGGAGCCGGAGTCGGCCACGGTCACCTCCGCGCCGAGACCCTGCTCGAGCGCCGCCCGGATGCCCTCGGTCGTTCCGCGCTGCCGGTGCAGCCGGGCCGCGTCGGCGATCACCCGTCGTCGGGTCGGCAGGTCCCACGCGTCGTCCAGCTCGACGCCGACCCAGGTGGCCAGCCAGGCGAGGAAGTCGTCGGGGGCCAGGGCGGGGTCGAAGTAGGCGCTGAGCGAGTCCAGGGTGCCGAGGATCGGCGCGTAGGCGTCGTCGAAGGCCGACACGAACCGGACCATCAGGTCGTCGTCCTGCAGCACCCCCGGCAGCCGCTGCGCAAGGGGGGTGGGGCTGAGCAGGCCGGGGACCAGCCGCCGTCGGCTCGCGCTCTCAGCCACCGCGGACCACCCGGACCCGGTGGTCGTAGGAGAAGGCGAGCGCGAACCGGTCGAGATCGATGCGCTGCACCGGCTCGCCCCGCTTGCCGGTGATCGGGTCGGCCGCGAACAACAGCACCTCCTCGACCAGCTCGGTGCCGGCGAGCCGCTGGAGCACGGCGTACACCTCGCCCGCCTGGACGGGCCGGCCGAACGGCCAGCCACGGCCGTCCAGCCCGCCCCGGAGCGGGTCGAAGTAGCGGTTCAGGGCGCGCAGCGCCGCCTTCTCGAGCTCGACGGAGGAGGTCCGCGCCCGCGCAACGAGGGTGGCGACCACGGTCACGCCCTGGTAGAAGGGCGGCTCGACGACCACCCGCGCGCCGACCGTCCGGCGCTCGTCGAGGTAGGCGGTGACCGCCTCCAGCGTCTCCACCGTCGGCACCAGGTCCTCGAAGCGGAGCCGGTCCTCGGCGTCGGCGGACGCCGACGGCACCAGCAGCACCTTCACGGCACCGGCATCGTCGCCGCTGGCAGGCACCGCGCGGACCCGCGCGACCTGCGGGGCGGCCGCCTTCGCGAGCTGCTCGTAGTCCTCGCACGTCACCGCGCGGTCCCGGGTCCGCAGCGCCAGGGGTCCCCGCAGCTTGGCCTCGTCGACGGACTCCGCGGCCACGCCGCCGACCGCGGCCCGGCGGTTCTCGACGCGGGCGATGCCCGGCACCGCAGTCCGCGCGACCCGGATGGCCCCGGCCGCGACGTTCCCGGCCGGACCGCCGCCGATGCGGTACGACGGCACGCGGATCGGCGCGCCCTTGGGCGGCACGGCGCCGTGCTGGCGCAGCGACCCGTCCGCCTCCCGGACGGCCGGCCCGAAGAGGACCTCCCCGGTCGACCGGTCCACCCGCACGACCGGGTCGTCCGGGCCGTGGTCGGCGAACGAGCTGACCTCCACCCAGGTGTCCCACCCGGCGCCGGAGGCGACCTCGACCGCGAACGGCTGACCGTCGGCGACGACGGGCCCCCGCCCGAGGGGGAAGACCTGGCCGGGCACCCCCTCCGACAGCCCCAGCACCTCGTCGGTGACCGTCTCCGCGTGGACGGCCGGCACCGTGCCGCCGATGGTGTACGCCGACGCCTCGGTGACCGTCGGAGAGGCGCTGTAGAACGGGAAGCCCTCGGCCGGCGGGACGACCCGGCAGCGCAGCCAGCCGGCCCTCACCTGCGCGACCACGGACACCTTGTGGCTGGGCGGGACGTGGACGATGACGTCGCCGGGCCGGTTCAGCCCGCCGGTCGTGTCCTCCTCGACCTCGCAGGTCGCCCAGGCGGACCCGTCCCAGGCCTCCCACACCAGCGGCGGCCGGGTGGGGTCGACACCCACACCCTGCAGGTGGCAGGTGAAGCGCAGCCCGATCGCGCAGGAGGGCGCCGCGTCGTCCAGGCCGACGTAGAGCAGGTCGTCGTAGGCCGGTTGCTCGCTGAAGCTGGCGAACTCCGTGCCCAGGCTGAGCTCGTCGTCCCGTCGCTCGGGCTCCCCGCCGACGTTGTGCGTGACGAGGTGGGCGAGGTTCCGCGGCGGCATGACCAGGTCGTCGACGGTGCTGAACACCACCGCCTCGTCGTGCTCGGTGCGCACCGTCGCGACCTCGGCGGCGGCCGGCAGCACCATCTCCTCCTGCGCCGCTGCGGCCAACCAGGCCGTCACCTCCACCCGCGCCGGCGTGGGCGGGTGCAGGGTGACCCCGAGCAGGTCGAGGAAGGTGATGTAGAGCCGGTCCGGGACCCGGTTGAGCCGGTAGAGCAGCTCGTCGGTCATGAACGCGAAGGTCTCGATCAGGGTGACCCCGGGGTCGGAGACGTTGTGGTCGGTCCACTCGGGGCATCGCTGCTGGACCATCCGCTTCGCGTCGTCGACCAGGTCCTGGAAGCGGCGGTCGTCGAGATTGGGGACCGGCAGGCTCATGCATCCTCCTCGTGGGGCGGAATGACGTAGAAGGGGAAGACCAGGTTGCGTGGGTCGTTCACGCCTCGCACGGTGTAGCCGATGTCGATGTAGAGGACGCCGCGATCCACGCCGTCGAACCTCACGACGACGTCGCCGAGCTCGATCCGTGGCTCCCACCGGTTCAGGGCCACGCGCACGGCGTAGGCGATGTCGCCTGCCGTCGCGGCGTCGGCGGGTGCGAACACGAAGTCGTGGACCGCACAGCCGAACTCCGGACGCATCGGCCGTTCGCCGGGCGCCGTCATCAGGATGAGCCGGATGCTCTCCTCGATCTCGTCGCGACCGCCGACCAGCGCCACCCGTCCCGTCGCATCGGTGCGCAACGGGAAGGACCAGCCACGGCCGACGAACTCCGAGCCCATGTCAACCGCCGATCAGCACGGTCGGACAGCCGGGCGGAAGGATCGGCGCCCCGCAGCCGGCCAGGTCGCCGACCCGCGCGGCGGGCTTCCCGCCGATGAGCACCGTCAGCGAGCCCTTCACGATCGGCGAGGGCGGGTGCGGCCCGGCCGGCGGCGGCATGCTGCAGGCGTGCTGCGACCCGACCGTGGCCGCCGGGAGACCACCGATCAGCACGGTGGGCACGCCCGGCGGCAGGATCGTGCCGGGATGGCCGGTCAGGTCCCCGGCGCGGGCTGCTGGCGTCGACATCAGTTGATCTTCACGATTGCGCCCTTGAGGGTCAGCGGCCCGGTCGCGTCCACGCTGACCGTGGCGCCCTTGAGCTTCAGTTCCGCCTGCGCCGACACCTCCACGCTGGTGCCCCCGACCTTGATGCTGCCGGTCAGGCTCTTCACATCCACGTTCTGCTGCGCCTCCACCTTGACGTTCTTCTTCGCGGTGACCTCGACCGGTCCCTCGGAGACGATCTGGATCCCCTTGGCGGTCTGCAGGAGGGTGACCCGCTGGGCACCCCGGTTGGTGCTCACCTCGAGGGTCTCGTTGCCGTTCTGCTCGACGAACGCCACCTTCATGCCGGTGCGCGAGGTCCAGCCGCGCCAGGTCACGGCGCCCGCTCCGCTCTTGGTGTGCTCGCTCCAGGCCGGGTCCGGGCGGTCCTTCCGGTTGAACATGCCGCCGAGCACCACCGGCTGGGTGAAGTCGCCGCCGACGAAGGCGACGAGGACCTCGTCGCCGACCTCCGGCAGGACCACCAGGCCACGGCCCTTCGCAGCGCCGGCGTGGACCGTGCGACACCAGGAGGACTCGAGCGACTCGTCCCACCAGGGGAACTTGACCTTCACCCGTCCACCCTCCTCGTCGTCCTTGACGTTGGTCACGATCGCCGGTGCGACGCCCGCGAACGGCGCCGGGTCGGTGCGGGTGGCGCCGTGGACGGAGCCGAACAGCGAGCGGTCGGATCCGTGGCTGGCGGCGAAGTGGGTCAGGTAGGCCCCCCGGGCGTCGAACTCGTGGCGCACCGACGTCAGGACGTACTTGCCCGCGAACCCCGCCGGCGCCTGCTCGAGGCTGACCGGCTTCCCCGCACGGAGGTCGGGGTCGCCGAGGGCGACCCCGTCGATCTCGGCGTACCCCCCCGCCCGGTGGTCGCTCCGGGACCGGGCGACGTTCGCTGCCGTCGTCCCATCGGTGATCCGCGGGTCGGCGACCACGACGGTCGAGCTCCCGAACGCGCGGGTCGCCTCCTGGGTGCTGCCCTTGTCCAACGTGGCGCTCGCGGTGGACGCGGTGGCCCTGCCGTTCACCGCCATCTTCTCGGCGGGATCCCAGCCCCGCACCTCGACGTTGCTGACCTGGTCCGATGCCGTGACGCTCGTCCGGAGCTCGACCACGTTGCGGTGGACCGTCAGGACCGGGGTCTCCCCGGCGGCGGCCGCGGCGGCGTGCTTGGCGAAGTCGAGCTTGCCGTCGCGGAAGGTGAGCAGGCGCTCGTGGGCGACGGCCAGGCGCGCGAGGAGATCCCAGTCGCTCTCGGCCTCCTGGGCCAGGTAGGGGTAGACGGGCGTGGTGCTGTCGATCCGGCCGCAGGCCAGACCGGCCTCGCCGGCCACCTTGCGGACCACGTCGGAGGCGGACATGTTGACGAACGTCCGGCACTTGGTGCCGCGTCGAAGCCGGTGGGACAGGTCCAGACCCCGGACCATCGTGTATCCGGCGCCGGCACTCACCTCGAACTCCATCGCGGTGACCTCCGCCTCCAGGAGCAGCACCGGACCCGTGGGCGCGCCGGTCTGCGCGGAGATCCTCACCTTCCGCCCGAGAGCGAAGCTGCCCGCTTCGAGCATCGCCCCCTCGGGGTCGGTGAAGCGGAGGGTGAAGACGTCGGGCAGACCGGTGTTCTGCTCAACTCGTGTGCTCGTCAGGCTGTCGGCCACCACGGCCGGCAGCGGGCGGCCCTCCACCGCCACGACCAGCATGCTCCGGACCACCTCAGTGACGGGCATCGGCCATCACCTTCCGCGGGGGCGTCGCGCCCTCGAGCTGGTCGAGCGCCGGCAGCAGGAGCTCGGTGCCGGGCCGGAGGCGACTCGGATCGTCGATCCGGTTGAGCTCGGCGATGGTGCGCCACAACGACGGCCGTCCGTACTCCGCGTAGGCGATGGCGGGCAGGCTGTCGCCCTCGACCACCTGGTGCACTCGGTGCGGCACGAGGGCTCCCGAGGTCGGGTTCTGTCCCGCAGCCTCCCCGGACAGCTCCTCGAGGGTGATCTGGCACGTCGCCCGGATCGGCACGCCGGACGTGGTGAACAGCGTGTACTTGGCCTGCACCTGGCTGACGTAGGCGAGGAAGCTGGTCAGCCCGCCCCAGCGGAATACAACCCACGGCGGGGACGCCTTCTTGTTCTGCAGCGACTGGTCCGTGGGGACCGTGAGCTCGAAGAGCCGCTCGACCGCCTTCACCACCGAGCTGTCCTGCTTCTCGGACCCGTCGAAGAAGATCTCCAGCGTGAGCTTCGACGGCTCGGCCCCGGTGAACTGCGGCGGGGAGGCCGACTTGTTTCCCTTGGCCTCCTCCCGCTTCCACTTCGCCGCCTTCGCCAGCGACAGCTCCTTGGGGTTGAACTGGAAGTCGATCTGCGGGAGCTTCGGTCCGGGCGCGGCCAGCGACCCGTCCTTCGACGGCTCGTGGACCATGAGGTAGGCGTGCTCGAGCTTCGACCCGGCCCCCGCACCGGCGGCGGCGGCGTCGAAGCCGACGGGACTGCTGCTCATCGGTGTCCTCCTCAGCCGTTCGGCATGAAGCCGTGGTGGGCGATCTCGAGCGTCTCGGTGAGCACCTTCGGCTGGTCCGGGGTCATCTGCGGACCGGTCCACCGGACCGGGACCACGTCGTTGAGCGACCAGGTCGCCACGACCGTGCCGTCGGCCGTCATGCACTGGATGGTCGCGGTCTGGCGCTGGTAGCCGGTGACCATCGTGGCCACCCAACGGGCGATGCTCTCGGTCTGCTTGCCGAGCGGTCGGGTGAGCTTGATGTTGGGGTACTTCAGCTTGGTGGGCAGCTGCCACACGTAGCCGTTGTTGCCGCCCTCCTCGCGGGTCTCCATCACCACCTCCACGCCGATCCCCTCGCAGCTGGTGAAGGCGCCGAGGTCCTGCCCGTCGATCTTCACGAGGTAGCGGACGCTGAGGGCGGTGTCGACGTCCTGGAGCTGGCTCATCGTGCGCTCATCTCCTTCCCGTCTCGATGCCGGGCCGCGGCCCGGTCAGGACAAGGTCCTCACCTGCACTCAGCACCGACTCACCACCGGTCCGTCCGGAGGCCGCGGCGGTCCCGCTCGACCACGAACTCGCGGCGGATCAGCCGCAGGATCGCGGGGAACAGGTCCCGGGCGAGCTCCTCGGTCTCGGCAGGGGTCCGTTCGGGTCCGGCCGCGTCCGCGTCGGCGGGCGCGGCCCCGCCGGCAGTGGCGGCGGCCGGAACCATGCCGCCGAGCCCGGTGCCGGCGGGATCGGCCCCGGAGGCGGGCGCACCGGGACCCGGCCCGCCCTCCGCGCCGGAGGTGCCGGAGCCCTCGGAGCTGTCGGGGCTGGTGGAGCCACCTTGCTCGCCGGTCCCGAGCTGCTCGAGGTCGTCGTCCACGGCCGGTCCCCCGAGAGCCAACGGGCCCACCGGAACGGCCGCCGGCGCCGGACCGCCCGCAGGCCGACGGGACCTCGGGCGCCGGCGTCGGCGGCGCTGGACGACCAGGTCACCGCCGTACGCCGGGGCGGGAGCCGGTGGCGGCACGAGGACGGCCGACGGCGTCGTGGTCGAGAAGGAGTCGGGTGCGCTCCCGCCGGGCGATGCCGTCGACGGCACGGTCGCGCCAGGAGCGGCCGCACGTTGGACCGCCACGACGTGCGGTCTCCCGCCGGTCACCGCAGCCGGAGCGTGCGGCACCGCGACCGGGCCGCTGCTGGCGACCGGGGCGGTGGCCGGGCCGCCGACGGGGGACGGTCGCTGCCCGGTGAGCCGCTGCAGGAGAGTCCTCGGGGGCTGCGGCTCAGGCACGTCGTAGCGGGCCGCGGGACCCGGGCCGGGAGCGGCGTGGCCGGCGGCGGGGTCGGCGGGGTCGGAGGAGTCGGAGAAGTCGGAGAGGCCGGAGACGTCGCGCCCGGTGGGCGCTTGCGCCACTGCTCGGCCCGAGCCGGCCGGCGCCGCGGTCGCCTCGACGCCGGAGGCAGGCAGTCGCTGGACGCGCACCACCCGACCGGGGGGAGCCGTCGGGGCACCGGCCGGCCGCACCGCGAGTGCCGGCTGCGGCACGCCGGGCCCGGGCAGGACGGTGGCGCGCTGGATCGAGGTGGCCAGTCCGCGGACGTGCAGCGGAGCGTCGCGGTGCACGTCGAGCACCGTCGCGGCCGGGCGGGGGACGTCGTCGAGCCCCTGGAGCGGGACCGGTTCGGCGAGGTCCGGGCCCGGAGCGTCGTCGACGGAGGTGCCCGGGGCCTGGTCCGGCCGGTCGACCGACTGCTCGGTGTCGGGCGGGGGACGCCGCTGCAGCACCGGGCCGGCGACGGGAGCCGGCGGAGCGATGTCGACCTCGGTGAAGCCGCCCGCCCCGGGCCGAAGGTCCCCATCGGTGGTCCGTCCGGGGGCGGGCAGGTCACGCGGGCCCGACGACCGCTGGACCGACCGCTGGACCGGCGCGGCCGGCGGCGGCACGGCGACGGCGCTGTCCGGAACCCGCTGCAGGGGCGCGCCGAAACCCGGCCGTGGGCGCTCCGCTCGGCGCGACGGCCCGGCGCCCTGGCGGTCGACCGCACGCTGCAGGCGCAGGGGCGGTGCGGTGGGCGGGCTGCCGGGGTCGAACCGCGGTCCCACCGGCTCCGGCTCCGCGGCGGTGGTGCCGTCCGTCGCCGCGGGCAGCACCGGGAGGGCGTCGGACGCCGGGAGCAGGCCGGTCTCGGCCACCTGCTCGCCCACCTGCTCGGCCACCTGCTCCGCGATCGGCTCGCCGGGCCCGGGCGGCTCGTCACCGGGCGGTGCGGCCATCGACGGTGCCGGCGCCGGTGCCGGACCCGGGTCCCGCACCGCGTCCGCTACCGGGTCGGGCGTCGGCGCCGCCGGCCCGGGCGTGGGTGCCGCCAGGACGAGGGCCGGCGGGTCGGCCTCCCGCACCTGTGCGACGGAGGCGGGAGCTGTGCCGGAGGCTGGGGGCGGGAGCGGCACGGCCGCGCGCTGCACCACCGGCGCGGACTGGCTCGCTGCCCGGGTCAGCGGGCGACGTACGGCCTCTCCGGTGGGCGCCGGAGGCGGCGCCGACGGCCCAGACGGTGGCGGCTCGGACGGTGGCGGCTCGGACGGTGGCGGCTCGGACGGTGGCGGCTCGAACTGGGGCGGGTCCTCGGCGGCGGCGGTCCGCTGGACGGGCAGGGCGGCCGACGGCCGGGGTGGCGGCAGCAGGGGCAGGTCGACGGGCGGCCCCTCCAGCAGGCGTGGCGCACCGAGTCCTCGGCCGTCGCCGTCGATCAGGCCGGACGGTGCCGCGTCCGCGACCGCGTGGGTCATCGTGCCCGTGAACGACGGCGAGACCCACGCCCCGGGCTGGAACGATCGGCTGACGGGGCGGATGGGCTCGCTCAGCTGTCGCTGGATGGGCGGCAGGAACGCCCAGCCCATCGGGGCGGGCGCGGCCGGCGACTCGCGCGGGGTGTCCGCCGCGGTCGCACGTGCGCCGGTGCCTCCCTCAGCGTCCTCCGCGGACCGTGTCTCTCGACGCCACGGCCACGACCATGCCACTGATCAGCGCTCCTCGTTGAGCCGGTTGTTGATCGCGGCGATCTCCTGCACGTAGCGCAGCCGCTGGCGGTGCTCCATGTCGAGGATCGCGTCGGGCTGCCAGTGGAAGTGGTACGCGACGTACGAGACCTCCGCGTAGATGCGGTCCGCCCCGTACGTCACGATTCCCCCAGGCGCCCACCGGAGAGGTCGATCGCGAACCGGTGCGAGCAGTCCGGGCAGGTCACCGCCGCACGGGTGTGCCCCTCGGCGTTGATCCGGCGGTAGAAGTCCTGGAGGAACGCCACGTCGCTGGCGAACATGTTCTCGACGACCTGCGCGTCGACCGTCGGCAGCGTGCCCAGGCGGGTGATCACCCGGCCCAGCAGCACCACGGTGGTGAACGCGGCGTTCTCCTGCACCCGCTCGTCGTAGAGCGGGAGCAGCTCGTCGCGCGCCGTCGCCAGCCGCATCGTGCCCGCGCGGTGCGTGACGCCGTTGCCGTCGACGTACCCCCGCGGCAGCTCGAAGTCGAACTCCGTGCGCAGCGGCGCCTCCTGGGCGGGGCGCGCGGCCGCCGAGCCATCCAGCGAGGGCTCGGCGAGCGCGGGACCCCGCTGCATCAGGACACCGTCACTTCGTCGAAGCAGACGGTGAACTTCTCCGTGGCCTGCTCCGATGCACCGGCCTTCAGCTCGTTGACCTCGACGCTGCGGACCCAGCAATTGGTGAAGTTGTAGGTCTTGATCGGGGCGCCGGCGTAGTCGAGCAGGACGACCGAGGCCGTCTTGCGGGACCCGGCGACGTCGCCCTTGCTGACGGTGGACAGCCAGTCGGTGACCGTCTTGGAGTCCGTCAGGCCGCGGGTGACCGTGAACTCCCCCGGCTTCGGGCGGCCCACCAGCTGCCGGACGACGTACTTGCCGTCGGAGGTCTGCTGCTTGAGCTCGATCTTGTCGACCTCCTGCTTGAGGCCGCTGACCTGGTTGACCTTGGGGACCTGGATCCCGTCGATGGTCACCTTGAAGGAGTACGCGGGCGATGAGTCGAGTGCGTCTGCGAGGGGCATATCTGGTTCCTACCTACTCTGCTACGAGGCTGGTGCCGCCGGAGAACTGGGACAGCTGGAAGATCACGAACTCGGCCGGCTTCACCGGCGCCACGCCGATCTGGCACACGACCTGGCCGGCGTCGATGCCCTCGGACGGGTTGGTCTCCTCGTCGCACTTCACGAAGAAGGCCTCGTCCGGCGTGGTGCCGAAGAGCGCCCCGCGGCGCCACTCGTTGATCAGGAAGGCACTGATCGTCCGGCGGATGCGGGCCCACAGGTCGGGGTCGTTCGGCTCGAAGACCACCCACTGGGTGCCCATCAGGATGGACTCCTCGAGGTAGTTGAAGAGCCGGCGCACGTTGAGGTAGCGCCACTCCGCCTCGCTGGAGAGCGTCCTGGCGCCCCAGACCCGCACCCCCCGGCCGGGGAACGTGCGGATGCAGTTGATGCCCACCGGGTTGAGCAGGTCGTGCTCGGCCTTGGTGATCGACGTCTCGAGGCGCAGCGCGCCGCGCACCACCTCGTTGGCCGGCGCCTTGTGCACACCGCGGGTGTCGTCGCTCCGGGCCCAGATGCCGGCCATGTGGCCCGACGGCGGCACGAAGGTGTTCCCGCCCGCCGCGGGGTCGAACACCTCCACCCACGGCCAGTACATGGTGGCGAACTTCGAGTCGTAGCCCGCCTCCTGCACCCGCCAGTTCAGCACCTGCTGGGCGTTGAGGCCCGGCGGCGTGTCCAGGATGGCGACCCGGTCGCCCATCAGCTCGCAGTGGGAGATCATGCCGAGCTGCACGGCCTTGAACGTGTCGAGGTCGATCGCGCCCTGCTCCAGGGCGGCGGCGAGGTCCGGTGCGGCGACCATGGTGATCTCGTCGATGGCCTCCAGGCCGCCGAACCCGGTGCGCTGTGCGACGTCGCCGACGTAGTCACCGGCACCCAGGTTCTCCGTGCTCGGCGGGGTGGCCGGCGGCTCCACCGCCTCCAGCTCCACGTTGCCGTGGGCGATCGGCGTCAGCGCGCTCCCCGAGCTGGTCTCCTCGAGGTTGATCAGCTTGGAGGACTGCTTGACCTTGGTCGCGACGTTGTTGTCGCCCGGCTTCGCGGTCACGTGGTCGAAGGTCTCCGACGGCTTCCCGTCGACCTTGACGACGAGCTTGAACTCACCGTCGGGCGGGTTCTCGCCGCTCGCCGGCTCGACCGAGATCTCCAGCTTCTTCTCCGCCTGGGCGCCCTTGGCGATGGACACCACCTCGTAGCCGCCCAGCGTGGCCCGCTTGGGCGCGGCGATGGCCTTCGGTGCCGAGCCGTTGGACTTGCCGCTGTTGGGCGCGATCCGTACGACGAAGCAGTTGCCTCCGCCGTTCATGAACCAGGCGTAGACGGAGTGGGCGAGGTAGGAGTTCTCGACGAAGTCCCCGAAGGCGTCGGAGAACTGGGTCCAGTTGGACACCAGGGTCGGCTCGTTCACCGGGCCCTTGGCGGCCAGACCCACGAACGCGGCCACGGAGGTCCCCACGCCCTCGATCGGCCGCGTGCCCGCCGGCATCTCCTCGACGTAGACCCCGGGCGAGAGGTAGTTCGGCATGGTGCCTCCTCAGCGATTGACGTGCGTACAGCGTCGTCACCTCCGGGTTCACCCGGCAGGTCCCTCAGGCCGCCCGGTCAGGAAGGGTCTGCTGCCCGATCAGGCACTCGCCGTACGCCGCCCGCCGGTCAGGCCCGCGGTCGAGCTCAGGACTCACCGTCGGGTCCGCTGAAGCCGGGCAGCTGCACCTCGGTCCGGAACCGCGCCCGGCGTCCCTGGTCGTCGGCGGAGCCCTTCTCCGAGTTGCAGGGTCCGCACAGCAGCTGCAGGTTCGAGATGTCCTCGTTCCAGCGGACGCGCTCCTGGTGGGAGCAGCGGTGCCCGACGTCCTCCCAGTGCTGGGCCACCGAGCCGCGGTGGTCGACCTGGGAGCCGGCCACGTTCGCCCGGTGCGGGCCGCGGCGGGCCGGGTCGCGGGACCGCGACCAGCCCGGGCAGGTGAAGGTCGGTCCGTCGGCATGCCTGGCCTCCCTCTCGAGCGCGCCGCGGTGGCGCTGGTAGCCGCTGCCGTAGAACCAGCCCCGGATGTCGGCGCGGTACTCGTCGCGCAGGAGCCGGCCGTCCAGGGTGTACTTCGTCTGGCCCGCGGTGCCTCCGCCGGGGACCAGGTCGGGGCCGCCGTTGGCCACGTTGTCCAGGAAGCGGGAGACCTCGAAGGTGACCCGGGGCTCGTTGGTGCGGCTGGTCCCGCCGATGGTGCGCTGCACGTCGTACCTCAGCACCACGAACCCGTGCCGCACGCCCGGGCGCTCGTGCAGGTCGGCGCTGAGCACCGTCGCGTTGCGGCCGGTGCTCCGGACGATGAAGCGCTGGCCGACGAGCTGGCGGGCACGCTCGACGAGGGCCCGCACGTCGGTGCCCAACGGCACCGGCGGCGTCTCGGCCCGGTTGCGCTGCACGTGGATCTTGAACGTCCCCGCCGCGGCGCCCGCGACCATGCCGGCGGACCGGAGCCCGTGCCGCTGGCGCAGTCCGCCGAGCTCGCCGCGCACCGACTCCGGCGTCGCCCCCGGGCGGCGCAGCAGCTGCTCGCCCTCGCGGACGGCCGCGGAGAGGCTCCGGTCACCCGCCGCGGCGCCGGCCCCCCGGCCGAGGCCGAGCGCGGCCGCGGCGCGACGGCCGATGCCACCGACCCAGCCGAGCACCCGGTCGATCGCCCCGTCGATGACGGTGTGGACGCGCTGCATGATGTTGCGCACCGGCGTGGCGATGTCGCCGATGCCGAGCAGCCGGGAGAGGAAGCCGAGCAGCACCGGTACGGCGCGGCCGAGCGCCTGCTCGACCCGCTGCACCGCGCCCCCGATGGAGCCCGACGCGATCGCCTCGATCGAGTCGAAGATCGCCTCCCCCAGCGCGGCGATCTGGCGGCCACGCTCGATGAAGAACTGCACGGTGTTGTAGATGGCGATCGCGGCCTGCACGATCGCCCCGGCCGGGTTGAACATCGACACGATCCGGGTGATCGCCTGCGTGACGACGTTGTTGGTCACCCACTCGCGGATGCCGCCGAGCACCGTGTCGACGATGCCGCCGGTGAGCTCTGCGATCCGGTCGGTGATCGCGGCGAGCCCGCGCCGGTGGAGGTCGGCGACGAGGCCCGCCCCCTGCTCCAGCCGGTTGAGGACGGGCTCGGGGATCAACCGGGTGAGCCGGCCGCGCACCCGCTGCCAGGTGAGGCCGAGGAAGTCCATCGCCATCCCCAGGACACCGGGGAGGTCGAGCCTCGCGGGGATCCGCAGGACGCCCCCGAGGGCGCCCGTCAGCCACGAGATCAGCCCGTTGCGCAGGTGCGTCCCGATGTTGGCCCCGAACGCGAGGAAGCCGCCCTTCGCTGCAGCGACGAGGTTGGCGAGGAAGCCCATCGGATCCGCGACGATCCGGTCGAAGGCCCCACCGGCCCGGCGGATGATGCCCATCACCTGACCGCCCGCGCCGCCGGCGAGCGCCATGGCGCCCTCGACGATGAACTCCATCAGGGTCCGCACCGCGCCCGAGGCGAACGAGCGGAGCCGCTGGAGCGGCTCGCTGAAGACACGCATCACCCGGGCGATGGCGCCGGGGATGTCGAGGAGGTCGGAGGCGTCGAGCGTGGCGAGGACCCGGTCCACCAGTCCCTTGACGTAGTCGAACGTCAGACCGAGCTTCGGCACCTCCTGGTCGAGCCAGGCTCCCGCCCGCTCCACAGCGCGGGACTCCTCGAGCGGTCGGCGGATCCGGTCAGAGCCCGGGACGATGTCGAGGAACCCGTTGATCAGCGCCGCGCCGGTGCGCTCGACCGGGGCGTCGGTGATCGGATCCTTGCCCAGCACGACGGCGAGCAGCGAGTAGCCGGGGAATCCGCGGGCCCGGTCGCGGACGCTCCGCAGGATCGTGTCCCGCACTCCCCCGGCCGCGTCCGCGATGTCGTCGAGGAGGCCGGTGCGCTGGACCACCGGAGCCGCCGCTGCGGCCGGCACCGGCTCCGCGACCCCCGGCCCCGCGACCCCCGGCCCCGCGACCCCCGGCCCCGCGACCTCCGGTCGTACGACGCCGGGCGGCGTCGTACGGGAGCGCTGGACGGCCGCGGCCACCGCCCGGTTGCCGGCGGCGCGCTGGAGCGCCAGCACCTGCCCGACCGCACGTGGAGCCGACGGCCCGGCGCCGCTCGCGGGTGCCTGCCGGTCACGCTGCTCCGGGGCGGGAGCCTGCTCCCTGGCGGTGGTCATCGGCGGGGCCACCCCTCAGGTCGGGAGCTCCTCTTCCTCCTCGGCGGCCTCCTGGCGCTGCACGGGCCCGAGGCTGTCGTCGTGCGCGGCCTGGAGCTCCTCCTCTTCCGGGGCCGCCTCGCGCTGTACGGGCCCGAGGCTGTGGTCGTGCGAGGCCTGGACCTCCTCGTGCTCGGCGTGCCGCTGGACCGGTGCGGGGGCCGCCATCACCGCCTCGGCGTTCGAGACGGCCTCGCGCTCGAACCGGTCGGAGGGGTCGCTGACCGACAGGCCGCCGCCGATCGGGGTGCCGTCGACCGGCCCGTTGCGCTGCTGCACGACGTGGGTGAGCTCGTGGGCGAGCATCGTCTGGCCGGCGGCCGACCCCGGGTCGTAGGCGCCGCGCTGGAAGACGATGTTGGAGCCGACGGTATAGGCGTGGGCGCTCACCGACCGCGCGGAGGCGTCGGCGGCGTCCCCGGTGTGGACGCGGACGTCGCTGAAGTCCTGGCCCATGCGGGCCTCCATGTCGCCACGCACCTCCGTGGGGAGCGGCGAACCGCTGCCGGACACCACGTCCTGCACCGACGGCGTCTCCTCGACGACGCCACGTGCGGCGGCGTTGCCGGCGCTGCGCTGCAGGCCGAGCATGCCGCCGCTGCCGAGGACGTCGGGCCGTCCAGCGAGGGCGGCCCTCACCAGCAGCGGGTCCGGCGCGTCCACCTTCGGACGCGACGGGTCCGCGGTCTCCAGGTCGGGGCGCTCGTGGTCGTGCTGGTGCATGGGATCCTCCGGTCGTCGGCCTTCCCCCACGCTGCTCCCGCGCGGTCGCCGGGGCCAGCACCGCCTCACGGGCCGGCTGGGCAGCGGTGGCTGCCCGTTCGGGCACCGAGGTCAGGCGGTCTCCCTCAGCAACGGCCAGTACGGGCCGAACTCCGACTCCAGGCACAGCCGGCCGAGCTTGCGGTACTCGCGGTGCACGGCCAGCACCAGGTGCCGCATGCCGATCACGCCCGCGTCCGCGGCCGCCAGGTACGCCGCCGTCACTGCCGACGAGCGGATCGAGCCTCCGGCCAGCTCGAACGACTTCGCGAGGAAGTCCAGGTCGATGTCGTCGCCGCGGCGGACCGCGCGCCCGAGGCACGCGTCCCACAGCGACCGGCGCCCGCTCTCGTCGGGCACCGGGAACTCCACGACGACGTCGAGCCGGCGGGTGAAGGCCTCGTCGATGTTCGCGCGGAGGTTGGTCGCGAGGATGATCAGGCCGTCGAAGGACTCCATCCGCTGCAGCAGGTAGGCGCTCTCGACGTTGGCGTAGCGGTCGTGGGCGTCCCGCACCTCCGACCGCTTGCCGAACACCGCGTCGGCCTCGTCGAAGAGCAGCACCGCGTTCACGCCGGCCGCGGCCGTGAAGATCCGCTCCAGGTTCTTCTCGGTCTCGCCGATGTACTTGTCCACGACGGTGGCCAGGTCGACGACGTACAGCTCCAGGCCGAGGTCGTGCGCGATCACCTCGGTGGCCATGGTCTTGCCGGTCCCGGAGTCGCCCGCGAAGAGTGCCGCGACGCCGATCCCGCGGCCGCCGCCCGGTCGCATCCGCCACTCGCCGAGCACCTGCTCGCGGTGGCGGGCGCGGAGCGCGACCTCGGTCAGCGAGGTCAGCACCGCGGGCGGCACGACGAGGTCGGCCCACGACACGGCCGGCTGCACGCGGCGGGCGAGCCGGTCCAGCGCCGATCCGTTCTCGGCCCGCGCGCCCGCTGCGACGTGGTCGGCGGAGACCCCCCGACCGGACAGGGAGGCCTGCAGCTGGGCGGTCCGCGCCGCGCGTACGACGTCCTCCGGCCGCAGCCGGAACTGCTCGGTGGCAGCGAGGACGTCGGACCCGACACCCGCACCGGCGAGGGCGAAGCGCCACAGCTCCCGCCGCTCGGCCGTCGTGCTCTCCGGCACGCTGAGCTGCGCCACCGCGTGCCCGGACCAGGCCGGGTCCCACACCCGCGAGCCGACGAACACCAGTGGTCGCGGCTCCGCCAGCAGGTGGCCCACCAGCGCCGGTCGCTGCTCCAGGGCGGTGACCGGGCCGGCGACGAGACCCGCGTCGGACAGCCGGGCCTCCCGCGCCGCGACCCGGGCCAGCCGCTCGGGATCCGGCTGGGCGAGCAGCCGGTCGAGGTCCACGTGGAGGGCCCGGTGCCCGGTGAGCCGGAGCGCCTCGGTCGCGAGCACCCTGCCCGAGCCGGTCGCCGGCTCACGCAGGTAGACCAGCGGCACGCCGTCCTCGAAGGCGCGGGCGAGCGGGGCGGGGTCGCCCCACGGCACGTCCGGGACGTCGGTGAGGACCGCGGCGAGCTCGGTGTCGGGAGCGTCGTCGCCCAGCAGGTAGGCCACGACCCGGTCGGGCACGCGGAGGGCCCGACCCCCGAACGGCCGGTCTCCCCCTTCCAACTCGACGAGGCCGCCGCGGACGAGCGGGCCGTGCAGGAGGTGCTCGTAGCCTTCCGGCGTGCCGAGCGGGACGCCGGCCAGCTCCAGGGCGACCGCGACGGAGGGCCGCCGGCGGCTGACGTCGTCGTTGAGGTAGCCGAAGAGTGCCTCGAACCTGGGGTCGACATCGGCGGCGATGCCGACGAGCAGCAGGTCGACGTCGACCGGGTCGAGCCCGAAGTTGGCGGCGACGTCGCGGAGCCGGAGGGCGACTCCGGAGTCCTCGGCCTCGTCCGCGGCACTCTCGACCGCGGTCGCGCGTTCCTGCGGCGGCCAGTGGACCGGGCTCCGCGGACCCGCGAGGAGCCGGTCGATCGCGACGTCGTCCAGGTAGAGCCCGCGGAAGGGGTCGTCGGGGTTGGGGTCGTCCCGGCGCCGGGCGGCCACCAGGGTCCGCACCCGCTCCTCCACCACGGCGAGTCGGCCCAGCACCTGGGCCAGGCTGTGCGAGGTCATCCGCTGGTCCGCCTGCGCGCCCGGGGCCGGCCGACCGGGACCGGTGCCGGCGCCTCGGCGGCGGGCGCCGGCACGTGCCGCTGATGGCGCTCGCTCCCGCCGTGCACGGTGTCGTGTGCCTCGATCACGATGCCCTCCTCGACGGGTGGGCCGGCGGGGTAGACCCGACCGGTCCACACCGGTGCCACGACGACGAGGTCGAGCGACGGCTTGAGCTCGCCGCCCAGCGCCGACCACACGTCCGCGAAGGCGCGGTCCTCGGGTGGCGGGAGCCCGACGGTGAGCTTGACCGCCTCCCCCGGCTCGGCGAGCGGACCCACCACCAGGTGGTCCGGCAGCGCGTCGTACCTGAGGAAGGCGCGGAGCAGCGCGTCCAGCAGGCGGTGCTCGTCCTCGGGTCGCTGCGTCCACGCGGTCACCAGGTAGCTCAGCTTGAAGAACCGGGGAGCCGGGGCCCGGGAGACGACCGCGCCGGTGTCCGGCTCGACGTGCTCGACGAACCCCGCGGCCCGACCCTTCAGGTCCTCGCGGATGTCGTAGAGGTAGAGATTCACCGTCGGCGCGTTGCGGCGCGCGGCCCAGTCCTTGGTGGGCGCGTCGAACACCACGTCGATCTCACCGTCGACGGCGTCGCTGCGCACGATGTCGCGCAGCGCCTCGTCGACCTGGGAGATCATCGCCGCCCCCTCATCCGCGGCCCACCAGGTCCGGCGGGGACATGGACCGGAGCGTCACCAGGATCTCGCCGTCGACGGGTGCGAACTCGTCGGTCGTGCTGGTGGCGGTGAGGATGCGCTCGCCCAGCTGGTCGCGCCGCACGAACAGGATGGAGGTCCGCGCGGTGCCGTCCTCGGCGACGGTCAGGGTCCCGGGCTCGGGCACCGTGCCCTCGCTCCAGCGGAGCCCGACCGAGGTGCCGGGGGGCATGTTCTCCGCGTACGCCATCACCACCTGCCCGGGTCGAGCCACAGCCGGCACCAGCCGGATCGTCGGCTGCAGCACGGGCAGCGTGACGGCCGCTCGGTTGTTGGCCGGCACCACGTCCCGGGTGGTGGTCGAGACCCGCGCCACGATCCGCCCGCTGCCCTCCGCCGGCGTCGCCAGCAGCACGTCGTAGCGGATGACGGCGCCGGGCGCGAGGCTGCCCAGGGCGCACGGGTCCCCGGCGGCCAGGCACTCCGGCGTCGCCGGCGCGGGAGGCGCCGGCGGCGGCACCGCCGGCGTCAGGTGGTCGGGCCAGACGGCCCGAAGGGTGACGGCCTGCGCGACCCTCAGGCCTCGGTTGCGCACGACGACGGTCGCGGTGCGCCGGCCACCGGCGTAGCCCACCGGCTCGTCGAGGCGGACCCGGACGAGGACGTCGGCGGTCGGCGTCGCGGCCGGACGCCCCGGCCGGTAGGCGGGCTCGGTCTCGGGGCCGCGCTCGTCGGTCACGCTCCGCAGCCCGCTGCCGTCGGGCTCGATGGCCCAGATGCCCCGCTGGTCCGGCTGGCCGACCGGCTGACCCGCGAAGGCGATCTCCGACCCGTCCGGCGCCCACGCCGGGTCGTCCCCCGCCTCGACGACGTAGCGGGCCTCGGTGGGCCGGGTCTCGCCGTCCCAGTAGTCCAGACCCACGAGCACCTCCGGCTCCGCCACGGTGAGGCCTCCGTCAGGGGTGTCGCCCTCGATGTCCAGCATCAGCAGGTCGCCGTGGTGCTCGTAGACGATCCGGCTCCCGTCCGGGGACCACGCCGGTCGCCGCCCCTCCACCGGGCAGGGGCCCTCGCACATCCACGCCACGGGGCCACCGGCGCCGGCGCCGTCCGCCGGGACGGCCCACAGCTCCTGGGAGTGGAACTCGTAGTAGTCGACGATGGTGCGAGCCACCACGAGGCGCCTTCCGTCGGGCGACCAGCTCGGGTCGGCGTCCTCCAGCGGCTCGACGCCTGAGCCGTTGCCGGTGGGCGTGATCCGCACCAGGCTCCTGGCCTGGACGTCGTAGACGAACACGCGGCGGAACTCGTTGGGCCGATGGCGGACGAAGGCGATCCGCCGGCCGTCCGGCGACCACTCCGGGTCGGAGTCGACGTCGTCGCGGCGGTGGTCGGTGAGATCGCCCAGCGGCTGGGGATCGGTCCCGTCGGCGTTGGCCACGACGAGCTCCTCACCGAACCCCTCGCTGCCCGACGCCCGGGTGTAGTCGCTCCTGGCGTAGACCATCCGCCTCCCGTCGCGCGTGTACGACGGCGCGGTCTCGTGGTGGCGGAACGGCCGGGACTCGACCGAGGTGCGCGCGTCCACGACCACCCGGCGATCGGACCCGTCGGCCGCGAGCGCGTCGCTCACGTCGCCGTCCACGAGCCGCGTGGTCTCCTCGTGGGGTCCCCGGAGGGCGCGTGCGGTGAAGACCAGGTCGATGTCCGGCGTCTCGCCACAGCAGAACCTCCCGAGGAAGGCCGGATGGCTCTCGGCCACCCGGCGGTCGTCGGCGACCCGGGTGACGGTCGTGAAGGTGAGCTCCGGAGGCTCCTCCGACCCGGTGAAGCGCCAGGTGAGCTCGGCGAGCCAGATCCCGCCCAGCGGGTCCCGATCCTCCTGTGGACCGGTGCTCCGGAACGCGATGACCGGGCGCCCCGCGCTGCCGTCCCAGGCGGCCTCCGAGCTCTGCTGGCGGGGTCCTCCCGCCCACGGGTCGACCCGGGTCTCCGGGTCGGACAGCCGGCGCAGGGCGAGCGAGCCGTCGTCCCGGGCATGGGTCGAGGTGTGGACGATCCACTCCTCGGTGCCGGAGTCCTCGCCGGCGACGCGGACGATGCGGGGATGGGTCTCCGCCTCGTCGGGGGTCTCGACCAGCACCTCCGGCTCGAACCAGTCGCCGTCGTCGTACCGGACCACCCACAGGTCGGCGAGGTCCTGGTCCGTCGAGCGGGAGAAGACCAACTCGCCGGTGCCCTCCCCCTCCGGGAAGTCGGGCGTGACCGTGGGCCACTGGTCCTGCTGGTCGTCCTCGCCCGGCCCGGTCAGGTTCAGGAAGGTCCAGTCCTTGGAGCAGGGCTCGGACGCGGCCGCGGCCCGGTGTGCGCGGCTCCGGTCGTCGGCGGGGTCCGACGCCCAGCCGGGTGCGGGGCGGGCCGGCGGGCCGGGCGGCGGGGGCCCCGTCGCCAGCCAGATGTCCCAGTCGCCGTCGGCGTCGGAGGCGAAGAACACGTGGCGTCCGTCCACCACCGGATGCGCCTCCACGAACTCGTCGCAGGTGACGCGGACCTGCGCCGTCGAGCCGTCGTGCGGGTAGTCGAGGTAGACCTCGCCCCGCGGGTGGTCGCGGGTGCTCACGTAGGCGGTCGAGTCGCCGTCGTGCGCCATGGAGAGCTCCGCCTCGTGCACCGGCTCGGCGGCGAAGCCGGTGACGGTGGTGAACGGCCCCGCTCGGCCGACCTGTCCCGTCATGTCGTAGCGCGGGACCGGAAACTCCCCGCCGGTCTCCGACCGGGTGACCCGAGCGCCGTAGAGGGAGTCCTGCTCGTCGGTGAAGCCCACCCGGGTGTCCGCCGGCAGGGGTGCCGCCGCCCCCGCCTCCCCCGCGGACACCGCAGCCACCGCCTCCGCTGGCCGGTCGGCCGGCGGCCGGCCGGGACTGCCGTCCGAGGACGGCCCGGGCAGCGCGAGAACCGACGACACCGCTAGGGCGAGTGCCACCGTGGGGACGCGGTACCGCTTCACCAGTCGTCTCCTTCTCGGGATCCGTCGATCGTCGTACGCACCGGAGCACGCGGCGGCGCGGCCGCGGGCAGGCGATCGGGTGGCGCCGGGCGCCTGATCGGGCACCTCAGATGAGCCCCTCGCGCAGGGCGTAGGCGACGGCGTGCGACCGGTTGCGCAGCTGGAGCCGGGTGGTCACGTCGTGCAGGACGTTCTTCACCGTCCGCTCCGAGTAGGCCAGCTGGGTGGCGATCTCGCTGGTGTCGCAGCCGTCGGCGACGAGCTTGAGAACCTCGATCTCCCGGGCGGCCAGGCCGTTGAAGGCGATGCCGCGCGGACCCAGCACACCGCGTTGGAGGGCGCCGACCTGGTCGAGCAGGCGACCGAGGAGGTCGGGGGGCACCGTGCCCTCGTTGCGGGAGGCGGCGAGGATCGTGCCGACGAGGCGGTCCGCGCTCGCGTCGGGGCGGCGGAGCACACCGACGACGCCGGTCTCCACGACGGCGACCAGGTCGCTGTCGTCGAGCTGACCGACCACCAGCACGGTGCGGGAGCCGCCGCAGTCGCGATGCAGCTTGCGCAGCAGGTGGAGGGTCCCCTCGTCGACCCGGTCGGCGACGACGACGGCGACCGACGCCTCGCCGGCCTCGTCCTGCGAGACGATCCGGACCTCGGGACGGGGGCGGAGGTGGCTGACGACTCCGGCCCGGAGGATCGGGTCGACAGCGTGGACGTGGACACGGATCTGACGGTTCATGGCTGCTGGTCACTCCCTGGGGGCAAGGACCGCTGGAGGGGGATGCGGTCCGGGCGAGCAGATCAGGAGGCACTCCGCGTGCACTCAACGCGGGCTCTACGGGCAGGTCCGGTTGCCCGGAAGTCCACCCGTACGACGGGTCTGGGCGGGGGCCGACCGACCTAGCGTGACGCGCGTGACGACGACTGCCAGCCTCGAGTCCACGGCCGTCCAGCTCGACCCGGGCGCCGAGGCCGTGATCCCGCTCCAGATCCGGAACAACGGGTCGGTGGTGGAGGGCTACGACATCACCGTCGTCGGCGTCCCCGGCGCGTGGGCGACGGTCGAGCCGGCGCAGGTCTCGCTGTACCCGGGCACGACCACCACCGCCACGGTCACCTTCCGGCCGCCTCGGTCGGCACGCACGCCCGCGGGCGAGCAGCGGTTCGGCGTGGTGGTCACCCCGCGCGACAACCCGCACGACGCCGTGGTGCCCGAGGGGGTCGTCGAGATCCTGCCGTTCCTCGAGACGACGGCGGAGCTGGTGCCGCGGACCTCCCAGGGCCGCCGCGGCCGCCACCAGGTCGCCGTCGACAATCGCGGCAACGTGCCGGTCAACGTGCTGGTGCGGGCGCACTCCGACGGTGATCGGCTGCAGCTGCGGGTGGACCCCGTCGGGCTGGTCGTGCCGCCGGGCGAGGCCCGGTTCACCAAGATCCGGGCGAAGTCCCGGCGTGCGATCTGGCGGGGCCAGCCGGTGACCCACCCGTTCGTGGTGGAGGTGGCGCCCGAGCACAGCACCCCGGTCGAGCTCGACGGCAGCTATGTGCAGACGCCCGTCGTGCCCAAGTGGCTGATGTGGCTGCTGCTGGGGCTGCTGCTCCTCGCCGGCGCGCTGGTGGCGCTGTGGTTCACGCTGCTCAAGCCGACCATCGAGTCGCAGGCCAAGGAGGCCGCCGAGGAGGCGGTCGAGGAACCGGCGGCGGAGGCGAAGGAGGCCGCCGAGGCCGCGAAGCAGAACGCCGAGTCCGCCAACGGAGCGGCCACCGACGCGGAGCGCTCCGCCGAGCAGGTCAGCGACGCCACGGGCGAGGAGCGCCGCAGGCCTGCGCGGCAGATCGTCACCGACGAGTTCACCCGGCTCAACGCGCGGCCGCTCCAGGGCACCACCGGCACGGCGGAGATCGCCGTCCCGGAGGACGGCGTCTACCGGGTGACCGACGTCGTGCTGAGCAACCCGCAGGGCGACGTGGGGAGGGCGCAGCTGCTCGTCGACGGGGAGGTGCAGCTCGACGTCGCGCTGGAGAACTTCCGCGACCTGGACTTCCACTTCGTCTCGCCGATCGTCGGGCAGGAGGACGTCCGCCTCGTCGTCCGGTGCCGGACACCGGGCTCCCCGCCGGACGCCCCGCAGCCGAGCCGGTGTGACATCTCCGCGCTGCTCGGCGGCGAGCAGTCGGTGCCCCGCCCGCCTCGCGAGTGACGGGCCGACCGACGGCCCGCTCGCACCGCGTCAGGGGCGTCCGGTGCGGACCAGCTCGGCCGTCGACTCCACGACGCCGAGCGACGCCAGCACCGCGGCGTAGGACTGCCGGGCGCGCTCGGCCGCTGCCAGGTCCTGACCAGCCTCGTAGGCCTTGATCAGCAGCCGCCAGGAACCGTCCCGGCACGGTTCGATGTCGATGCTCCGCTGGGCGGCGACCGCCCCCTCCTCCGCACGTCCCGCGGCGAGCCGGAGCTCGGCGAGCAGGGCAGCCGCCTCCGCGGCACGCACCCGGTAGCGGTCGCGGACCCCCACCACCCACTCCGAGGGCCCGTCCTCCGGCAGCACGTCGCCGCGGTAGAGGAGGAGCGCCCGCTCCAGGGCCGCCGCCGAGCGCTCCACGTCCCCCCGGGTGCGGCACTCCTCGGCCTCCCGGGTCGCCGCGTCGAAGTCGCGGAGGTCGGCGGCGGAGCCCGCCGGCAGGGCCAGGCAGTAGCGGTCGCCGTCCCGGAGGAGCAGACGGCTCGCCCCGCGGGCGACCCCCGGCTCCAGGGCCGTCCGGAGGCTGGAGACGCAGACGTGGAGGTTGTGGGTGCCGGCGCTCGCGTCGAGCTGGGGCCACATCGCGTTGACGAGCAGCTCCCGGTGCACGGGCGTGCCGGCGTGGAGGGCGAGCATGCGCAGCAGCGCACGCGCCCGCGGCCGGACGCCCGCCAGGCGCGGCGGGTGACCGTCGATCGAAATGTCGAACCCGTCGAAGCACCGCACCTCGAGCGGCAGGGGACGCTCTGCGACGACGGCGGCCCCGCTCGGCTGCGACGGGTCGGCGATCCACTCCCAGGGGCGGCAGCCCAGGCCGATCCGCTCCGCCTCCGTCACCGCATCGGTCAGCAGGCCGGCATCCCCCCGCAGCCGGCCGAGGACGCCCCACGCGACCGCCAGCGCGCCCGGGACCTGCGCGGCGTGGGCGAAGGCGACCGCGAGGTCGGCCTCCCGCTCGGCCTCGAGGGAGCCCGTGCAGGCCGCCGCCAGCGCCGACCCGCTGCGGGCCCAGGCCTCGAGGGCCGGGGCGCCGACCGAGCGGCAGCGCGCGACCAGGTCGTCGAAGGCGTCCGTGGACGGAGCACCGCCGCGCAGGCCCAGCACCGCCCTCGCCCCGGCGAGCAGCAGCGCTCCCCAGCGGTCGCCCGCCCGGTCCGCCTGGGCGAGCAGGTGGGGCAGGCTCTCCGGCTCGGCGATGCCGTGGACGATCCTCGCCATCCACGGCACGCCTCGCAGCTCGGCCTCGTCGACGACCCGGTCGACGGCGACCGGGGTGCCGGCGAGTGCCGACGCTCCGGCGAGCCACAGCGTGGCGAGATCGTCGCTGGCACGGGTGTCGACGGCGCGCCGGGCAGCGACGAAGTCGCCGGCGACGGCGCTCTCGACCGCCTGCAGCAGACGCCGTCCGCTGTCGTCGCGGCCCTCCGGCGGGTCGGCGGCGTAGCGACGCGGGTCGGGGCGGTGCAGGCTCGCGCGCAACCGTTCGAACCACTCCGCTCCCGCCGTGAGGTCACCGTCGACCCACACCCGGACGAACCGCCGGAGGCGGGCGTCCATGTCCCTCAGCGCAGCGGTCGCGCCCACGGGATCCGCGCCCAGCTCGGCCAGCGCGCGCTCCAGGCGGCCGGCGCGGACCTCCCGCACCGCACGGCCCAGACGACGCCAGGCCTCCTCGACGCAGGGCGCGTCGGTCCACTCCAGGTCGGGGTCGGCGAGCACGGTGGGACCGGCGCCGTCGAGCACCACGCTCGCGGCCGCCCAGTCGCCGACCGACACGTAGGCCCGGACGGCCGGTCCCGCCTCGCCCTCGGCCACCATCCGATCGGCGCAGCGACGCACGTGGGCGGCGAACTGCGCCGCACCGAGCTCGTCGCGGAGCTCGTCGAGGAGCTGGCGCCGGACGAACCGGGGCAGGCCGTGGCCGGCCGGGCCCTGCCGCAGCAGGCCGCGCCGGACGAGGTCGCGGAACGACGGCACGCCGTCCTCGTCGAGCACGTCGCTGCACCGTGCCGGGGTCAGCGTCTCGAAGGGGGAGGTGATCCGGAGCAGGCGGAGCTCGGACTCGTCGAGGCCGTCGAGCACCACCCGCGCGACGTAGTCCGTCGCCAGCGTGGCACCGGTCGGGAAGTCCCGCAGCAGCTGGCGCCGCCGCCGGTCACGGACCCCGCGCGTGGTCTGGTGGAACAGGTGCAGCGCAGCCGCGAACCCGGCGGTCCGGTGGGTCAGGTGCCAGGCGTCATCATCGTGCAGCGGCTCGTCGTACACCGAGGAGAAGAGCTGGGTCGTCTCCGGCTCACGGAACCGCAGGTCGTTCATGTCGAGCATCGCGCTGGGCAGCTCGGACCGGGCCAGGTTGAGCCCGGGCTCGGTGCGCGAGATCACCACCAGGCGCACGTCGCTGGCGTCGACCAGGTCCTCGAGCAGGCGCGCCACGTCGGGGGTGTCGACGTGGTGGAAGTCGTCGATCACGACCACCGGCGCGCCGTCGTACTGCTGGAGGCGGTCGAGGAGCGCGTCGCGGGAAGTGGGCCGGGGCGGCCCGGGCCGGAGCGGGTGGAGGGCCTGGGCGAGACCGCGGATGGCCTGCTCGTGGGGATGGCAGGGCTCGACCCGCGCCCGCCACCACACGACCTCACGCCGGACCGTCTTCGCCCAGTGCGCGACCGCCGTGGTCTTGCCGACGCCGGCGGGGCCGACGACCACGGTGATCCGGGACCGGGTGACCTGGTCGAGGCGACGGTTGAGCCGGCCGCGAACCAGGCCGGGCACGTCCGGAGTGCCGGTGTACGGCGCGATCCGCACCGCCGGCTCCACCTTGGCAGGCAGCGCGATCCGGTCGGCCGCGGTCCTGCGGATGAGCGCGTCGGCCCGAGAAACCGATGCCATTGAGCTGTCCCTTCGCCTACCCCCAGCGGACCTTCGAGATTGGCGTTGGACCTTCGTCCAGCACCGTCATCCACCTGCGCACGAGTGCTCCCGCAAGTATTCAGGCACGGCACCGGGCGCGGCGCAGCGAAATCCGCAGGTTCTTTACTTTCGGCGGGGCTGGGGACGGCTCAGCGCACGGGCACGGCGTACCAGATCGTCCGGTGGCTCCAGTCGCCGGGACCACGCCGCTTGCCCGAGCAGACCAGGATGGCCAGCCGGCCGGCACCGCTGGAGGAGTAGTAGCCGGGCGTCGGTCGTCCGGCGCGGACCCGCACGCGCTTCACCACGCGGTAGCAGAGCCGTTCGCCACGTGGCCCGTGGACGACGAGCCGCTCGCCGCGGTGCAGCTGGCTGAGCAGCCGGTTGCCCAGGGCACGCCCCGCACTCCAGGGGTAGGTGTGCGCGGTGAGCCGGCCGACGCCGCGGCGACCGCCGGCGCGGGTGGAGGCGTTGTCCCAGGCGAGCTGCCACTTGCCGCGCGCGGTGAGCGGCGGAGGCAGCGGCGACCCCCAGCGGTCCCGGCCGCGGGCCAGGACGCGGGTCCGGCCGACGACCCCGGGGATCGTGATCGCGGCCGGCCGGAAGGCGTGCCCGACCGGGCGGCACAGACCGGCACGGGAGGCCACCTGCTCGAGCGAGGCGTCGACCGGGCTGCCGCCGCCCCGCGCCGTGCCGGGCGCCGCGAGTGCGGCGCCCAGCACGATCCCGGCGGCGAGGACGGCGCCCAACCGCCACGCGAGCCGTCCCCGCCGCGTCATCTCAGCGCCACCAGCCCGGCTTCACCCGGAAGCCGGTCGACGGCAGCGGCGGCACGCGCCGGACGCGGATGCCGGCGACATCGGGGTTGTTGGTGCACCTCGCCTCGCCGGTGCAGGCCACCCGCGCCGTGTTGACGACGCGGCGTGCGAGCGCGGCCCGGGTCGTCTTGGCGATCACGTACACCGGCGGAGCGTTCCGCTTGGCGCCGAGGTCGCGGTCCAGGCTGCAGGAGACCCGGTCCGTCCGCTTGTGGACCGTGCAGTCCCAGCCGCGGCCCCTTGCCGACTGCAGCTGCAGGCCACGCGGCAGCCGGTCGACGACCTTCAGCGGGGCGGGTGCGACGTCCGGGCCGCGGTTGGTCACCCGCAGCCGGTACTTCACCGTCCCGCCGACCAGGACCTGCGAGCTCCCGATCACTCGCTTGTCCAGCACCAGGTCGAACCGAGGAGCTCGGTGGTCGGTCCGGCAGTTCACGGTCCGCCCGTCCCTGACCTCGCAGCCGGGCGAGGTGACCGGGTTCACCAGCCTGCGGTTGCCGAGTCGCGCCACGTCCCGCACGGTGACCGAGTAGGTGATCCGGGCGACCTCACCGACCGGGATGGTGCCGTTCCAGGCGATCTGACCACGCCGGTAGCGGACGGTGCCGATGCTGGCCCTGATGTCCTTGTTGTAGCTGGCGTCGTCGAGCACCTTGGTCAGGTCGTCGGTGAACTCCGCCTCGGCGGGCGCGCTGCCCTGCTGGGTGACCAGCACGGTGTAGCGGATGCGCTGACCCGACTTGACCGGCGAACCCGAATCCGGGTTGGCGGACTTCACGGTGGTGTAGTTGGCCACCTCGAACCCTGCGGGGTCGCAGTTGATCGTCGGCGGCACCTGCGAGTCGGCGGGGATGTCGGCGTCGGCGCACGCAGTGTTGACCACCGTCCCGTCGGTCGACTCGTCGAGGACGAACTCGAACTCGTGGGACTCGGTCTCACCGGGTGCGAGCTCGTCGATGTGGAAGTTCCCCAGCGCGGGCTGCTGGTCGTCGCTGACGTCCAGGTTGGTGATCGTGCCCTGACCGGTGTTCTCCACGACGATCCGATAGCGCACCGTGTCGCCGTAGCGGAACGCCGGGTAGTCGGCCAGGTCCTGGGCGTCGCGCCAGTTGCCCCGGTTGTCCTGCACGTACTTCTTCAGCGCCGCCGAGTAGTAGTACGCGACGGACATCGGCTCCGACGTGCGCATCTCGAGCCGGGTGTGGCCGGTGCGCGCCTGGGCCCGGTTGACGTAGAGGTCGCGCGGGTCGGCGCCGTCGGTGGCGATCCGCACCTTGAACTGCTGGGTCGCACCGGGGTCGAGCCGGGGCCCGATCACCCGGACCGCGGTGGCGTCCGGGGTGAAGACCGGCGTCCAGCCGACCGTGTTGCCGACGGGGTTGTTGGGCGCCCCGTTCATCGGGTCGGCCGGGTCGTCCGACAGCGTCGCCGGGTCCGCGGTGGTGTAGAACACCTGCGATCCGGCCACCGGCTCCACTCCCACCAGGGAGTAGTCGCCCTCGAAGTCCGTGCCGCGGGCATCACCCTCGAACGGCAGGATGTCGATGGTGTCCGTGAACGCCTGCGGCAGCGGGTCGAAGGAGCGCAGCGTCACTGACCACACGCCCTCGCCGTCGCCCGAGCCGTCCAGGTTGGGGATGTACGGCGTGTCCGCGGTCTTGGAGATCACGGTGTAGCCGTTGGCGGTGGTCGTCACCGTCTTGCTCGCCGGAGCCGACTCCTCACCGGCGAGGCTGGACACGGCCGTGTTCGTCAGCTGGGTGCCCGGCGCGATGGTGTCGTCGGCGACCGCCTCGTAGACCAGCGGGTGCTGCGTGTTGGTCGCCACGTCGTCCAGCGTCCAGGTCAGCACCTGGCGCTGGCCGTTCATCGAGATCACCGGCTCCGGCGACGCGGAGCCCGCCACGTAGGTCATCCCCACAGGAAGGGTGTCGCGGATGACGTAGTCGTCCACGGTGGGCGGGATCGTCCCGGTGCCGTTCGCCGAGTAGGTCAGCGTGAACTGGGCGGGCACGCCCGGCGTCACGGTGTTCTGCGCCGACGCTTTGCGGATCGCGGGCGTCGCGAGCACCACCCAGAGCACGTCGCGACGGGCGTTGGTGTACGGGTACCGCTCCCCCGGCGTCGGCGTGATGCCCGGCGGCACGTCCGCCGGCGTGACCCAGGTGCCGTTGCGCAGGTAGGAGCCGAACGTCCAGATGTCCTGCCCGATCGACGCGTTGTCCTGGATCCTCGTGGGCACCCGGAACTGGATGCCGATCGCGTCCTCCGCCGCGTACGACGAGTGGGGGTAGGTCATCCGGACCGCCGTCACCGTGGCCGGGTTCGCCGGCTGGGTGGTCGACCAGGTGCCGTTGCCGCAGTTGAAGGTGTTGGGGTCACCGACGCCGCCGGTGTAGTACTCGACCACCGCGCCCGTCGGCGGGCCGTCGAGCTGCCGGCCGGCCTGGTTCTCCAGGCTGACCCAGTACTCGATCGGCCGCTCGGCCGTGGGGTTGAAGTCGACGTACTGGGTGTCGAGGACCTGGCACACGCCGTACCGCGCGGTCGCCGGCACGCTGTCGGCGCTGAGGTGGTTGGCCACGTAGGTCCACACCGTCGTGCCCGTGGACACCCGGTAGGTGTCGTCCCACCGGTCGCCGCCGTTGTTGGTGTAGTGACGCAGGTAGGCGGCACTGAACCCGCCGGGCAGGACGTAGGTCTTGCTCGCGGCGTTGTTGCCGGCGAGGTCGGTGGTGGTCTGCCCGGTGGGCGCGGTGTACGTCGGCGCGTTCGAGGTGAGCCGGACCGACCCTGCCTGGTCGGTGAGGACGCGGACCCACATCTGGCCCGCGGCCACGTAGTCCCAGTTCGCCGGGAGCGGGTTGCCGAACGAGTCGTGCGTCGGTGCGTTGACGAGGTCGTAGTTGACCCCGGTCAGCGTCAGCGTGAACACGCCCGGCTGGCCGGCCACCGGGGCCAGCGTGCAGGAGTCGACGAAGTTGGTGTGGCGCGGGTTCGAGGGCACCGTGGAGTACGGGTGTCCCTCGGCGTTGCCGAGGTCGTGCTCGGTGCAGCCCTGGACGCCGTAGTTCTTCGCCAGGCCGACGCCGGTCGGGTGGGTGCCGAGCACGACGGGGTTGCCGTTCACGTCGACGAGGCTCAGCCGGTAGCTGACGGTGTTGGGACCCGGGTCGGAGCCGTTGCCCAGCCGCAGCGACCAGTTGAACGGGACGTCGACGTAGCTGGGGTTGCGGACGTCGTCCCATGCGCCGTTGTAGTTCGAGGTGCCGGCGAACTGCATGTCCATCACGAAGGGGTTGCGGATCAGGATCGGCGGCAGCTCGACGTTCTCGCCGTCCGGGCCGGTGCCGTCGAGCACGATCTCCTCGCCGGTGTTGCCGTTGGCGACGACGGGCGTCTGGAGGAGGAGTGCGGTGCCCATGTCGACGGTGCCGAAGTTGCAGGTCAGCGTCGTGCGGTCCGCGTCGAGGCTCGACGCGGGAGTGACGCCGGTCCTCTTGCAGAGGTCCGGGATGCCGTCGAAGAACGCCTTGTCGACGGTGAACGTCGCCGTGACGTTGTCGACCGGGTCGTTGGACGGCGCCGGGGCGTTGTCGTTGACGTTGATCCGCCACTCGGCCACGACCGGGTTGCCCCGCGAGATGGTCGCCGGGGCGTTCTCCCACTCGCCCTCGATCTTGTAGACCGGGGCGGCCGTCGCCGGTGCGGCGAACGCTGCGAGCCCGGTCACCGCGACGAGCAGGGCCAGGGAGACGACCGCCCATCTCGGCCGTCTGCTGCCGACCGTGGCCGGTGCAGAGCCGGCGGGCCTGCGGTGGGAGCGGGAGAGCGGGAGCGGGAGCGGGGGGATGGTCATGGGTCTTCTCCTCGAGCAGAAGCCAAGCCGAGCGTGACCTCCCCCCCGAGACGCCGACTGGCGAAACCGTGACAGGTTCCCGCGCCGCGCATACCGTCGAGCCGCCGATTTGGTCCACGGTTTGGTCCGCGGATGGTCCGGCCCTCGCGGTGATGGCCTGCGGCGGCGCCGCGACGGACCAGGTCCCGCCGTGGCGGCGGTTCGGTCAGTCGTGCCGTCGGCGCGGCCGCCCGCGACGTGGGCCGCCCGGGCGAGCGAGCGTCGCCAGGGTCACCGGGGCGGTCACCGCCAGCACCGCGACGCCCACCAGCATCAGGCCCTCGGGCGACAGCTGCCGCAAAGCCAGCGTGCTGAGCAGGGGGGCCGCGAAGCCGAGGTAGGTCAGGCTGTAGAACACCGCGTTGAGCGTGCCCAGGTCGTCGGCGTGTGCCAGGTCCTCGACCGTCGTCAGTCCGCCGACGAGGATCAGGCCGTAGGCCGTGCCCAGCAGCATCGCCGCCGGCAGCACCAGCCACGCGGCGCCGGTCGACGCCAGCAGCAGACCGGCGACCAGCCCTGCTGCCGCGGCGCCCAGCCCGGCGGTGATCACCAGCCGCGGGTCGCCGATGCGGCGGCCCAGCGGCTGCACCGCGACGCCGGTCCACAGAGTCAGGCCACACAGCGCACCCGTCACTGCGATCGGTGCCAGCCCGATCTCGGCGAAGGTCGGCACGGTCGCGAACGCGGTCGCCGCGGCCCCGAACACCCACGGCGCCGTCAGGGTGAGGCCGATCGCGAAGCGCCGCGACCTCATCGCCTGCCACACCTCCGAGCGTCGCCGCGTCTCGTCCCGGCTCCGTACGACGTCCGCCTCCGGCGCGTGCCAGGCGACCGCGAGCACGAGCACCATGAGCAGCAGGTGCGGGACGTACGGAAGGACCGTCGGCGCAGGGAGCCACTGGGCCACGGCCCCCGCCACGAGGGGGCCGGAGCCGAACCCCGCCGACAGCGCCAGCGTCGCTCGACGCGCGCCCGTGCCGGGCGGGCCGTCCGTGGACAGCTCCTTGACCCAGGCGGTGCCCGGAGCGAACGCGGCGCCGGACGCGACACCGGCGGCGAGCCGCCCGAGGAGCAGCACCGCGGCGTCGTCACCGCCGACCATCAGCACGGCCGTCGCCAGGACCGAGAGCACCAGGACCGGTCGGATGACCTTGCGCCGCCCGATCCGGTCCGAGATCGGCGCGACGACCAGCAGCGCCGGGATCAGGCCCAGCGCATACGCGCCGAAGAGCGCGGTGACGGCCTCCCCCGAGGCGCCGTCCTCCTCGCGGTAGACCAGCAGCATCGCGGCGAACTGGTTGGCGCCCCAGCCGACCGCGAAGAGCGCCGCGGCCACACGCAGCCACGCCGGCATCCGACTCGCTGCCACCCGCGCACTCTAGTGGCGGCCGAGCTCGCCACCGACGTCGCCCGGCATGCAACAGGGCCCGACCGCCGTGCGCGGCCGAGCCCTGTCCTCGGTGGAGCTGAGGGGATTCGAACCCCTGACCTTCTCATTGCGAACGAGACGCGCTACCAACTGCGCCACAGCCCCAAACGAGGGGAAACGGTAGCACCCGCCCGCGGGCAGGTCCGAATCCGGCTCCCCCTCCAGTGGTCGGCGTCCGCGACGCCGTCAACCCTGCTCGTACGGCGCGCGGGAGGGTGCCGCGTCCTGGTCCTCGCCGTACGACGTCTCCGCACGGTCGGGGTCCTCGTCGGGGGTCTGCGGCGGCTCGCCGTAGGTGTCCCGGGCCGGCTCGGCGTCCTGGTCGGCGCCGTACGACGTCTCGCCGCCCTGGCCGGGCTCGCCGAAGACCGTGGACTCGCCGCGGGCGATGTCGCCCTGCGAGGAGTCCCCGCTGAACGAGGCGCCGTCACTGCCCTTCCGGGGGTCCGCGAACTGGGTGTCGGAGGACACCGCGGCGGACGAGTCGCCGTACTCCTGCTCCTGCCGCTGCTTCTCCTGCTGGCCCTCCCGCTCGAGGTCCTGCGGCTGGTCGAGGCGGTCCTCGAGCCGGTCGGACGCGCCCTCGTCGCCGTAGGCGGCCTCACCCAGGCCCTGCGCGCGCTCCTGCTGGTCGCCGGTGTTCTCTCCGGGCATGCTGATCAGCCTCCGAGGTCGTGCGGCCGAGACGGTCCCGGCGCGTCCCGGCGGCACGGGCGCGCCGGGCAACCTCGCGTTACCCGGTGTGCCGCGGAGTACCCGTCGCGCTCAGGAACCGGCGGCGCGGCGCTCGACGTCGGCGGCCGCGGACTCGGCGTCGGCCTGTGCCCGCTGGGCGTCGGCCTCGCGGGCGAGCCGCGAGTCGGCCTCGTTGCGCCCGGAGCTCCACACTCCCGTGGAGTCGAGGTCGATGGTGCGGACCGTGCGGCCGGCCGCCTCCTTCGCGACGTAGGTCGGCAGCGGGACAGGCACCGGCGTCCACGCGCCCGGGTCGGGCGCGGCCTCGGCCCGGTCGGCGGAGGCGGCGGCCACGACGGGGATCTCCCCCGTGTCGTCGTCCATGCCGTCCAGGCCGTCCAGGCCGTCCAGGTCGTCGGCCCGGTCGGTGGCAGCCGCCTGCTCCTCGGCGGCGATCACCTCGTCCGCGAGCGTACGGCGCCGCTTCCGGACCCGTGCCGCGGCGCGGGCCGCCCGCTCACGGCGCACCATCAGCCGGCAGGCGACCAGCCACGCCAGCAGCAGGCCGCCCGGGACGGCGACCCACGGCACGGCGATCACCTTGCCGACGGCGAGGCCGCCGACGACGACGAGCGCGAGGAGCAGCACGGTGAGCACCCGGCGACGCCGTGCGGCGGCCCGGGCGGCCGCCGTCCGGGCAGCGGCGGTCCGGGTCGAGGGACGCGACGGACGCGGCGCAGGGGTGGGCGCCGCGGCCGCGTCGAGCGCTGGCTCGTCCGGCCTGCTCGCGTCGGCAGCCGGCTCCGGCCGGCGGCCGGCGGGCACCAGCTCGGCCGCGGTGGCGGAGACGGCCTCGCGACGGGCGACGACCCGGAGCCGGTCGGAGAACCCGTCGACGGACCGGCTGACGTCGTCGTACTCGTGATGCTTGAGCGCCTTCGGGACGAGGTAGACGGCCCACGCCACCGCGAGGGCGACGAAGATCAGTGCGCTCAGGTCCACACCGAGAGGTTAGGAGCGCTAGCGGAAACTGGTGCGCATGTCCATCGGTGTGTCACAGATTGATTCCTGTGACTCCTGAGGTCCGGCTTCCCGGGCAGCGCTGAGGACCCCGCCGGCCTCACCGCTCGCTCTGCTCCTCCAGCCGCACCAGGACCCCGCGCGGCGCCTCCTCGCGGGTGATCGCGAAGATCCGGTGGTCGCGCCAGTCGCCGTCGATGTGCAGGAACCGCGGCGCATAGCCGATCTCGCGGATGCCGAGCTTCTCCACCACCCGCAGCGAGTTGGTGTTCTCGGGCCGGATGCAGATCTCGATCCGGTGCAGCCCCGCGGTGAAGAAGCAGTGGTCGATCACCATCGCGACCGCCCGCGGGATCACTCCGCGTCCCGCGAACTCCTGGTCGATCCAGTAGCCGACCGAGGCGAACTGCGCCGAGCCGCGCACGATGTTGTTGACGCTCACCTGGCCGGCGAACCGGCCGTCGACCTCCACGACGAAGGGGTACGTCGTCCCGCGGCGGGCCGCCTGGTTGAGCCGGGCCACCAGCGACGGGAACGTGCTCGCCCGGGCGTCCGCGCCCGGCGGCGCCGTCGCGTCCCATCGCGACAGCCACGCCGCGTTGCGGCGGCGCGCCTCCTGCCACGCCTTCGCGTCCCGGCGGCGGATGGGACGCAGCCGGACGACCGGGTCGGTGCCCGAGATCAGCTCGTTGGGCCAGGCCCGGCCGGGTGTGCCGACGATCATCCGAGCGCCGGTCGACCGCTGCTCGGGACGGCGCGCCCAGCTGGTCAATGGTCGCTCCCAACCACCTGCTCGACGGCGTGCACGAGGATCGGCGCGAGCACCTCGAGGGCGTCCTTCACCCCTCCGCGGGAGCCCGGCAGGTTGACCACCAGCGCCTGCCCGGCCACACCGGCGAGCCCACGGGAGAGTGCGGCGGTCGGCACTCCCTTGGCCACCCCCGCGGCGCGGATCGCCTCGGCGATCCCCGGCACCTCCCGGTCCAGCAGGGGCCGGGTCACCTCCGGTGTGCGGTCGGTGGGCGTGAGCCCGGTGCCGCCCGTCGTCAGCACCACCCGGGCGCCCCCCGCCACCGCGGCGGCGATCGCCTCGCCGACCGGCTCGCCGTCGGGGCGCACCACCGGGTCGGCGACGGCGAAGCCGAGGTCGCGGAGCGCTGCCACGATCAGCGGTCCGGTCGTGTCGTCGTACACGCCGGCGGCGGCGCGGTTGGACGCGACGACCACCGTGGCGGGCAGCTGCGCGGGCGGTCGGGCAGGCAGCTGGGCGGGGCCGCTCATCGCGACCAGTCCCCCGACCTGCCGCCCGACTTGGCCTCCACCCGCACGTCGCTGATGACGGCGGCCTTGTCGACCGCCTTCACCATGTCGACGACGGTCAGCGCGGCGACCGACACCGCGGTGAGGGCCTCCATCTCCACCCCGGTGCGGTCGGTGGTCCGGACGGTCGCGCTGATCTCGACCGCGTCGTCGGCGACCTCGAGGTCGACGGTGACGCCGGAGATCGACAGCGGGTGGCACAGCGGCACGAGCGCCGGCGTCTGCTTGGCGCCCAGGATGCCCGCGACCCGGGCGACGGCGAGTGCGTCGCCCTTCGGCACGCCCTCGCCCCGGAGGAGCGCGACCACCTCTGCCGAGACCAGCACCCTCCCCGAGGCGGTCGCCTGCCGCGTGGTGACGTCCTTGGCGGAGACGTCGACCATCCGGGCCGCGCCCTGGTCGTCGACGTGGGTGAGGCGCGGGGCGCCGGCCTGGTCGGCCATCTCAGTTCTCCTCCGGATCCAGCAAGAGCACCTCCACGATCTCACCCGCGGCCATCAGCCGCGAGGAGGGCGGGACGACGAGCAGCAGGTCCGCCTCCGCCAGCAGCCGCTGGGAGTGGCCCGCGTGGCCGGGCAGCGGCGCCACGCGGCCGTCGGCGTCGTACGCCCCGGGCAGCAGCACCGTCCGGTCGGTGCCGGCGACCGGCGCCGCGAGCGGCGCGCACCGCGCCGTGCGGGGCGTCAGCCCCGCGAGCACCCGGAGGGCCGGGAGGCAGAACAGCAGGAACGAGCAGTACGCCGCCACCGGCGTGCCCGGCAGCGTGACGACCGGGACCGTTCGGCTGCCGGCGGCCGCCACCGACCCGACCCCCTGGGGCCGGCCGGGCTTCATGGCCACCGGTCCGAACCAGAACCCGTCCACCTCCCGGAGCGCGGCCTTCACGACGTCGTGGTCACCGGCCGAGATGCCGCCGGTGGTGACGACGAGATCCGCGTCGTCGGCGGCGCGGAGCAGCGCGTCGCGGAAGGCGGGCGGGTCGTCGGGGACCGGTCCGTGGACGCGGGCGTCGGCTCCGGCCCGTCGGGCTGCCGCCGCCAGGGTCACCGAGTTGCTGTCGGCCACCTGGCCGGAGACCAGCTCGGCGCCGGTGGAGACGACCGCGACGCGGGGGCGGGGACGCACGGCCGCGGTGGACCGGCCGACCGACGCCAGCAGGCCGAGCTGCGGCGGCCCGAGCCGGCTGCCGGCGGCGAGCGCCAGGGCACCGGCCGCGACGTCCTCGCCGCGGCGGCGGATGTGCCGGCCGTCGGGCGCGGTCCGGCGGACCTCGACCGGGTCGGCGCCGCTCGTCCACTCGAACGGCACGACGAGGTCCGATCCCGGCGGGACCGGCGCGCCGGTCATGATCCGGATCGCCGCGCCGGTGGGCAGCGGCACCACGTCGTCACCGGCGGCGACCGTGCCGACCACCGGCAGCCGGACCGGCGTCGACGCCGACGCGGAGGCGACGTCAGCCGCACGGACCGCGAACCCGTCCATGGCCGCGTGGTCGAACGGCGGCACCGCGACCGCCGCGCAGACGTCCTCGGCGAGCACCCGGCCGGCCGCGTCGGCGAGGGGCAGCTCGACCGCGCCGAGCGGCGCCACCAGTGCCAGGACCCGGTCGAGGTGGTCGGCGACCGTCGTCCGGCTCTCAGCCATCGGCGCCGGCGAGCACCTCGCCGGCAGGCACCCGCTGGGCGCCACGACCCTCCAGCTTGACGTGGCCGACCACCCGCACGCCGTGACCGAAGGTGAAGTCGCCCTCGATCTCGAGTGCGGCGGCGTCGGAGAGCGACGGAGCGCCCTCGGGGAAGCGCTTGTCGAACTCGCCGACCAGCTTGTAGTGGTCGCCGTCGAGGTCGACGTAGGGGATGTCGGAGGCGATCTGCCGCAGCGCGAAGTCCTCGCCGATCTCGTAGACGTCGGAGCGCAGCACCAGCAGGTCGTTGGTGGTCTTCACCGGGATGAACCGGTCGCGCCCGACCTCGATCAGCGTCGCGCCCTCGAACACCTCGATCGCCGCACCCATCGCGGTCTCGACCTGCACCACCTTCGGCGTCGAGGGGTCGGCCGGGTCGAGGGTCTTCTCGTTGCGGATCATCGGGAGGCCGAGGATGCCCTCGCGCTCGTCGAGCTTGGCCTTCATGGCCTGCAGGTCGAACCAGATGTTGTTGGTCGAGCAGTACCGGTGGCGGCTCAGGTCGGCCAGCGCCGCCTTGTCCTCCTCGGCCGTCTGCGCCGTCTCGCGCAGCACGATCCGGCCGTCGGCCTTCCGCCGCGCGAAGTGGCCGCCCTTCCGGTCGGAGGGGGTACGACGCACCGCCTCGATCGCGAACGGCGCTCCCGACTGGGCGAACCACCCCGCGACCCGAGGGGTCGGCACCGCGCCGAGGTTGTCGGAGTTGGAGACGAAGGCGTAGCGGTAGCCCTGCTCGATGAGCTGGTCGAGCAGCCCGCTGCCGCGCAGCGCGGTGTAGATGTCGCCGTGGCCGGGCGGACACCACTCCAGGTCCGGCGCCTTCGGCCAGGCGGCCGGCACCAGGTCGGGCAGGAGCAGCTTGGGCTCCTTGTTCTGCAGGAACTCCAGCGGCAGGCCCTCGACCGGCAGGTCCTCGTAGCGCGCGAGGGCGGCGAGGCTGTCGTCCGACGTGCGGAAGGAGTTCATCAGGATCAGGGGCAGCCTGGCGCCGTACGCCTTGCGGAGGTGGAGGGTCTGCCGGGCGATCACGTCGAGGAAGGACAGCCCGCGCCGCACGCAGAGCAGCGACTTGGCGCGGTCCATGCCCATCGACGTGCCCAGGCCGCCGTTGAGCTTGATCGCCACGGTCGTGCCGATGGCGTCGGCGGCCGCCTCGTCGGACACCTCGACGTCGGCAAGGGACTCCATGTCGACCGGCTCGATCGTCGACTCGGGGATCAGCCCCGTCTCACCGTGCTGGAGGAGGCGGTAGTAGTGCGCGAACGTCTCGATCGCGACCGGGTCCACACCGGCGTCGAGCATCTTGGCTCGCGCCAGCTCCAACCCGCTGCTGCGCCCATTCGTACCCATGTCACCGATCGTAGGCTCACCCCGTGGACACGCCGCAACCGCGCCCCGCTGCGACGCAGAAGATCGCGCTGCGCGACCAGCTGGTCACCGCCCGGCGGCGTCGTCCGCTGGCCGAGGTGGGCGAGGCCGCGCGCGCCATCGCCGACCACCTCCTCGCCAGTGCGGAGGTACGACGCGCGGCGACCGTCGCCTGCTACGTCTCCGTCGGCACCGAGCCCGGCACCACCGAGCTGCTGGACCGGCTGCGCTCGGCCGGCAAGCGCGTCGTACTGCCGGTGCTGCTGGCCGATCTCGACCTCGACTGGGCCGCCTACGAGGGGCCCGGCTCGCTGGTCCCGGCCCGCCGCGGCCTGCTCGAGCCGTCCGCCCCGCCGCTCGGCCCCGACGCGGTCGCCACCGCCGACGCGGTGCTGGTGCCCGGCCTCGCCGTCTCCCGCACCGGACTGCGGCTCGGTCGCGGCGGCGGCTCCTACGACCGGGCGCTGGGGCGAGTGCCCGTCGGCACCTTCACCTGCGTCCTGCTGTACGACGACGAGCTGCTCCCCGACGTACCGGCCGAGCCGCACGACCGCCCGGTCACCGCCGCGGCGACGCCCGCGGGGATCACCCGCTTCTGAGGTCGCGCGCCACAACAGATCTCGTCGTGCTCGGCCGGTGATCGCAGCGAAAGCTGTTGGGGCGCCGCGTGTGGTGCGGCCCGCGCCGCGGTGGCGTACTATTGGCACTCGCAAGCGGAGAGTGCTAGGTCTCTCCCAGGAGTCCGGAGATTCGCCGATGCCCACGTACCAGTACCTGTGCACCGAGTGCGGTCACGCCTTCGAACAGTTCCAGAGCTTCAGCGAGGACTCGCTGACCACCTGCCCGGAGTGCACCGGCCGGCTGCGCAAGGTGTTCAACTCCGTGGGCGTGGTGTTCAAGGGGTCCGGCTTCTACAAGACCGACAGCCGGACGTCGAGCACGGCCGGTACGTCGACCGCCTCGTCCTCCGGCGACGGCTCGTCGACGGGTGCCGCCACCGCCGGCTCGTCGAGCTCCACCGGCTCCTCCGGCTCGTCCTCGGAGACCTCCAGCTCGAGCAGCGCGTCGTCCGCGGCTGCCGCTCCGGCGTCCTGACGGACCTGTGGATGACGCCCGCGGGCGGGCGGCGGACGGCCTACGGTCGGCCGCATGGATCCTCGGGACCCCTCCGCGCGGCCGCGCCGGCGCCTCGCTGACGCCCTCACCGCCGTACGACGCCGCCTGCTCCGCCGACGCCGGCTGATCGCCGCGGCGCTGGTCGCGGTGGCGGTCGCCGCCGCCCTGCACACCGTCGCCCCGCCCCCGCCCGAGACCCGGACGATCCTGGTCGCCGCGCGGGACCTGCCGGCCGGTGAGGCGATCACCGCCGACGACCTCGCCGAGGCGCGGCTCCCGCCCGGCGTCGTACCGCGGGGACTGGCGCGGGAGCCGGTCGGCCGCCTGCTCGCCGCGCCGCTGCGCCGGGGCGAGCCGGTCACCGACGTGCGCCTGGTCGGCTCCGGTCTCGCCGAGGCGGGCACCGCCGGGACGGTGGCCGTGCCGGTGCGGCTCTCCGACGCCGGCCAGGCGGCCCTCCTCGGCGTCGGCGACCGGATCGACCTCGTGGCCACCGACCCGCAGGCGCGGACCAGCGAGGTCGTCGCCCGCGGGGCGACGGTGCTCGCGGTCCCGAACGGTGACCGCGCCGCCGACGGCGCGCTCCCGGGCCGACTGGTGGTGCTCGCCCTACGATCCTGGGAGCAGCACCGCGTCACCACCGCGGCGGTCACCGCGTTCGTGACCTACCTGTGGGCCCCCGGCTAGGGCCGGGGCCGCCCACCAAGCACCGCACCAAAGCACCGCATCACGCACCCGGTCGCCCGGGAGGGCGGCCGGCTCGGAAGAAGGAGCACGCAGTGTCCGGGTTCAAGAGCTTCATCCTCAAGGGCGACCTGGTGCAGATCGCCGTCGCGTTCATCATCGCGGCCGCCTTCGCCAGGGTCGTCGAGACGTTCACCGCGACCTTGACCGGCTTCCTCGGCAAGATCGGGGGCCAGCCGGACTTCGGCGCCGTCGAGGTGGCCGACGTCAACGTCGGAAACTTCCTCAACGCGCTGGTCGCGTTCGTGATCCTCGCCGCGATCGTCTACTTCCTGGTGGTGGTGCCCTACACCCGCGCCAAGGAGCGGCTCTTCCCCGCCGAGGTCAGCGGGCCGACCGAGGTCGAGCTGCTCACCGAGATCCGCGACGCGCTCAAGGCGCGCTGAGGACTGCGTCTCCTCACCCGTGGTGGGGCGGCACCTGCGACCTGAGCCACTGGTCGGTCGTGGCCTCGTCCGCGGCCCGCCCAGCCTCGTCACCGCGCCCGTCGGGCTCGTCGCGCTCGTCAGTGGTGACCGACGGCAGCACGTCGCCGAAGATCTCGGCCAGCCGACGCCGGCGCTTCCAGTCCGGCTCCGGGTCGGGCGGCCCCGACGGACGCTCGTCGCTCACGTGCACAGCCCGGCCGCGGCCCGGGCGTCGGCCGACAGGCCCTGGTTGTCGGGATCGGACGCCTCATCACGGGGGTCCCCGGGCGTCGGCGAGCCGGTCGTGGCGTCGTCCGACGGGTCCTGCGACGCATCGTCGCTGCCGCCGTCCGACGGAGACGTCGGCGTGCTGGGCGATCCGTCCGGATCGTCACCGGCGCTGAGCGCGTCCTTCAGGAACAAGGGCGTGAGCGGCTTGTCGTCGATGACCAGCTGCCAGAGCTGCTCCACCTCCGGGGTCCACTCGACGCCGCCGCTGACCTTGTCGGTGCCGCCCCAGGGCGTGGTCACGAACTTGATGTTGTCGGCGCCGATGCCCTGGGCCGTCACCGCCAGCTTGGCGATCTGCGCGACGTTCTCGAAGTTGGTCTGCAGCGAGCTGGTCGCGGCGTTCATGAACCCGATCAGCCGGTTGGGCTGGGCGAGCATGCCGGCGGTCAGCGCCTTGTTGATCATCGAGCCGATGAACGCCTGCTGCCGGCGGGTCCGGTTGGTGTCGGTGCCGTCGCCGATGCGGTAGCGGGCCCGCACGTAGGTCAGCGCCTCGTCGCCCTTGATCTCGCGGGTGCCGGCCTCGAGGTGGATGTTGCGCACCTCGTCGTCGATGTCCTCGGGGATGCACACCTCGACCCCATCGAGGGCGTTGACCATGTCCTTGAACTGGTTGAAGTCGACGACGACGTAGTTGTCGAGGCGGATGTCCGTCAGCTGCTCGAACTGCCGCACGGTGCAGGCGGGGCCGCCGACGGCGAAGGCCTCGTTCCACTTGACGTAGCCGTCGCTGCCGGGGATCTCACTGCCGTCCTCTGCGTAGCACGTCGGCCGGATCACGGCGGTGTCACGCGGGATCGAGATGCCGTAGGCGAACTCGCGGTCGGCGGACAGGTGGAACAGGATCGTGGTGTCGGACAGGCCGCCACCGGACTCGCCGTCGATCCCGTTGCCCTCGCCGGCGCGACTGTCGGAGCCCATCACCAGGATGTTCTCGGGCTCCCGAGGCCCGACGACCTTCTTGTCCGGCCGCTTGCCGAGCTGCTTGTCGATGTCGGCGACCTGGATGTTGCCGTTCCAGTTGTTGTAGACCATCACCACCCCGACGCCGGTGAGCATCCCGAGCGCCAGCAGGCTGGACAGGATCACCTTCACCACGGTCTTGCCGGGCTGGGGCGCCTTGCGCCGACCGGCGACCCGGCGGCTCCGCTCGGCACGCGAGGTGGGCACGCGACGGGCGCGCCGGCCGGGCGTCCCCGGTGTGCTGCCGGGTTCAGCGTCGTGCGTCATCGATCACCTGGTGTGCGGGCCGCCGCGGGCGGTGGTTACATGGGGACGCTGCCGAGCCAGCGAGGGGTACGGCGCTCCGCGCCGCGCCCACCGTACGTGGGCGGCCCAAGGCCGCGGGTCGGGTCGCGCGCCACCATTGTCGCCGGGACGCCGCGCCGATCCCAATCCGCTGCGCACCCCCGGCGTCGGACCTGTCAGGATTGGACGCCGAGGAAGGCCCCCGTAGCTCAGTGGATAGAGCAGCCGCCTCCTAAGCGAAAGGTCGTAGGTTCGACTCCTACCGGGGGCACCACCGGAGTACGACACGCCGACGGCCCCGTGCCTCGGCTTTACAACGTGTCCGGATCGCGAACACCCTTCTGACAGTCTTTACTTTCCAAATGATCGGGATCACACTGGGCGGATGGTGAACCTCGACGCCATCCGCGTGTACGTCGTCGACGATCACGAGGTGGTTCGGCAAGGGGTGGTGAGCATCCTGGGCGACGACCCGTCGATCCAGGTCGTCGGCCAGTCCGGCAGCGCCACGGTCGCCCTGCGCGAGATCCTCGCCCTGCGCCCCGACGTCGTGGTCCTCGACAACCACCTTCCCGACGGCAGCGGCATCGACGTCTGCCGCGAGATGCGCGCCACCGACCCCGCCATCAAGGCCCTCATCCTCACCACCTACGACGACCCCGAAGCCATCTCCGCCGCCATCCTCGCCGGCGCCTCCGGCTACGTCCTCAAACGCATCGAGGGCAACTCCCTGGTCAGCGGCATCCGCCTCGTCGCCGGCGGCCACTCCCTCATCGACCCCACCGTCGCCAGCCGCGTCGTGGAGCAGATGGAGATGCAGAAGAAGTCCCTCGACGTCATCACCGAGCTCACCCCCCAGCAACGCAAGATCTTCTTCCTCATCGCCCAAGGCATGACCAACCGCCAGATCGCCGAACAGCTCTACCTCGCCGAGAAGACCGTCAAGAACCACGTCACCGGCCTCCTCGCCCGCCTCGGCCTCCAACACCGCACCCAGGCCGCGGTGCTCGCGGCCCGGCTCGTCGACCAGGAGGCGTCCGACGACTCCCGCCGCCGGCGCCACACCGCCTGACCCGGTTCAGCCTCGCGCAGGCCGGGTATCACCACAGGTGCCGGTGGCTCGGGACACAGAGCACCGGAACGGTCCCGGCCGGGGGTTGGCGCCTACAGGCCGGCCGGGGCCTCCCGGACTCTCAGCCACGTGGGACCCGGCGCCTTCCCCGTCGGCCGACGGTGGTCTTGACTCGTCCCATGACCGGGATCCTCGAGACCGTCCGCGAGCCGCTGCTGCTCGCGACCGCTGTCGCCACCGGCCTCCAGGCCGGCACCTACTACACCTGGGCGAGCGGCGTGATGCCCGGGCTGTCCCGGGTCACGGACCGGACCTTCGTGGAGGTCATGCAGCAGGTCAACCGGGCCATCGTGAACCCCGTCTTCCTGGCCTCCTTCCTCGGGGCTCCTCTCCTCGCGGTCGCCGCGAGCGTGACGGTGGAGGGGCCGGCCCGGCCGTGGGCGGTCGCGAGTGCCGTGCTTGCCGTGGCCACGGTGCTGATCACGGCGGTCGGCAACATCCCGCTCAACAACCGACTGGAGGCGGCCGGACCCGTCACCGACGCCCACGCCGTCCGCCGGCAGTTCGAGTCGGCCTGGGTGCGGTGGAACGCCCTGCGCGCGCTGACCTCGACCGCGGCGCTGGCGGCCGTGGCATGGGCCACACTCCAGGCGTGAGCGGCACGGCGGGGGACGGCGCGCGCCGCAAACTTCCCGGTTTCCTCGCGCGACACCGGGTACCGCGCAGATCAAGCCGGTGCTCCCGGGACACGGAGAACCGGCACGGTCCCGGCCGGAGGTTGGCGCCTTGCAAGGCCGGCCGGGGCCGCACCTCCCAATGAGGCTACCCCCACACCCGACGGAGCGCCACGGCACCCTGATCGGCGCTACGCACGCCTCAGCGGGCCGCTTCCGGCCGGCCGACGCCGTGCAGGGCCAGCGCGGCGCCGTACCCCTCGGGCACCACGACGTCGCGGACCAGCCAGTCGCCGACGGTCCGGCCCGACGCGTCGTCGGTGCCGAGGTAGTCCAGGTGCGGGTCGCGGCCCAGGCCGATCCCGATGCCCTTGAGGTAGGCCTCGGTGCGGGCCCAGGCTCGGGTGAAGCGGATCGCGGCCTGCGGACCGTCCCCGGCCCCGGCGATCTCCGCCGTCTCTCGGGGGTGCAGCAGCCGCGCGAGCGCGACCGGGTCGTCGGGGTGCCGCTCGACGTCGACGCCCACCGCCACGTCGGCCACCGCGATCAGGACCTGCCCCGGCGTGTGCGACAGCGAGAACTCGACCGCGGCGCCCTCGGCGCGCGGCCGGCCGTGGGGCTCGCCGCAGCCCGGGCAGGGGTGCCGGCCCCAGACCACCTTCTCCGGCGGGGTGTCGGTGGCCGCGCCGACGACGAGGCGCGCGGCGGCGTGCGCCAGCTCGTAGGCACGGCGCAGCTCGGCGCGGACGTACGACGACGCCTGCTGCCGCTCCGGGTCGTCGAGCCAGTCGCGCCCGACGTCCAGCTCCTCCTCGGGGAAGAGCGCCGTCTCGAGGAGCCACACGCCGAGGCGGACGCCTCCGTCGGCTCGCGGCGGTGGGTCGTTCCGGAGCGAGGTGAGTGTCGTCGGCTGCACCGGTCGGGCGGAGCGGTCCGGCACGGCTTCGGACGCGTTGCGGCTCATCAGGGGCGAGGCTACCCGCGGGCCCGAGCGGGGGCTTCCTCAGCAATCTCGGCCAGCGGTCACCGCCCGTCCGGATCTCCGTCCGCCTGCGCCGCGCGCTTGGCCTCCGCACGGCGGGCCTTCCCGATGGCGTCCTCGACGACGGCGTTCATCCGGGAGCCGTTCGGCCAGCCGTCGTAGTGACAGGCCAGGATCACCAGCTCGCGCAGTGCGTCCTCGTCGAGCTCGCCGTTGGCCAGCGCCGCCGGGACCTGGATGCCGAGCACGTCGTCGGCCCGCTGGCCGACGAGGAGGCCGATGAGGAAGAGCCGGCGGTCGCGGTCGGAGAGGCCGGGGCGCTGCCAGATGTCGCCGAAGAGGTGCTCGACGGTGTAGCGGAAGAAGTCGCCGCTGCCGTCGGTCATCTCGAAGCCGTAGACCTGCTCCATCTTCTCCAGGCCCCTGCGGCGGACCTCCGGGATCCCGGCGAACCGGTCGCCCGGGCCATGGCCCGAGGCGTGCTGGTCGGTCATCTCAGGCGCTCTCCTCGGGCAGGCCGAGCCCGGGACCGAGGCGGTCGAGGGCCAGGCGGGTCAGCGGTACGTCGACGTCGAGCTGCTCCGCGAGCGCGATCGCGAAGCGCAGGTCCTTCTCTCCGAGCGCGCGGACGTGGCCGAAGACGCCGTACCAGAAGTCGTCCTCGGGGATGGGCGCGGCGGTGTCGCGGTGCATGATCGCGCCCGCTCCACCGGTGATCCGGTCGGTGTGCCGGACGACGTCGCCCAGGGCGACCAGGTCGAGACCCGCCGCCTCCGCGAGCCGCTGGGCCTCGGTCGCCGCCGTGAAGGACACGAAGTGCAGCAGGTTGCGCGCCAGCTTGAGCCGGGTGCCGGCGCCGACCGGACCGGCGTGCAGCACCTTGGTGCCCATCAGGCGCAGGGTCGGCTCGACCGCGGCGAACGCCTCCGCGGAGCCGCCGACCATGATCGCCAGCGTGCCCTCGGCCGCGCCCATCGGCCCGCCGGAGACGGGTGCGTCCACGACGCGCACGCCGTAGGGCCGGGCCACCTCGGCGAGAGCCGCCGGCGTGTCCGGCGCGACGGTCGAGTGCACCACCACGGTCAGCGGGCGGTCCGCGGCGCGGCGGTCGGCGACGCCGAGCACCTCGCCGAGCACGTCGCGCACCTGGTCGTCGTCGCGGACCATCACGCACAGGGTGTCGACCGCCTCGGCCAGCTCGGCGACGGAGGCGGCCGCCTTGGCTCCGGCTGCGGAGAGCTCGGCGACCGGCTCCGCCGCCACGTCGTGGACCCACAGCTCCACCCGGTCGGCGGCGGCGAGCCGCTGGGCCATCGGCCTGCCGATGTTGCCGAGACCGACGAAGCCGGCCCGGATCGGCGTGGCTGCGGCCCCCGGCCCGGTCACGGCGCTCACGCCCGGAAGGTCTGGCCGCCGTCGACCGCCAGGATCTGGCCGGTCACCCAGGAGGCCTCGTCGGAGAGCAGGAACAGGCAGGCGCCCACCATGTCCTCGGGCTGGCCCATCCGCTTGAGGGCCAGGTTCTTGACCAGGTCCTTCGCGGCGTCGCCCGCCTGGGTGCGCGTCGCCTCGGTGTCGGTCGGGCCGGGGGCGATGGCGTTGACGCGGATGTTCATGCCGCCCAGCTCGTGGGCCAGCTGCTGGGTGAGGCCGTTCACCCCGACCTTGGCGAGGCCGTAGAAGCCGGCGTAGAGATAGGCCGCGGTGCTCGACTGGTTGACGATCGAGCCGCCGCCCCGCTGCTGCATCGCCGGGTAGACCGCACGCGTCATCACCAGCGCGCCGTCCATGTTGACGCTCATGAACCGGCGGTAGTAGTCCCAGTCGACGGTGATCAGCAGGTCGAACTGCATGCTGCCGTAGATGGCGGCGTTGTTGACCAGCCCGTCGATGCCGCCGTACTCGCCGGTCACGGTCGCGACGAGGGCGGCCGCCGACTCCGCGGAGGAGACGTCGCACCGGACGAACATCGCGTGCCCGCCGTCGGCCTCGATCTGCTTGGCGACCTGCTCGCCGGCCTCGGCGTTGACGTCGGCGACCACCACCGCCGCCCCCTCCGCGGCGAGCGCCCGGGCGTACGCCTCCCCGATCCCCTGCGCCGCGCCGGTGACGACGACGACCTTGTCCTGGAACCTCATGGCTCTCCTGTTCACTGCTGCCACACCCCTCACGCCGGCTCCGCGATCGTCTTCATCTCCAGGTACTCCTCGAACCCGGCCACGCCCATCTCGCGGCCGAGGCCGGACTGCTTGTAGCCGCCGAACGGCGCGTCGGGGCTGAACCACACGCCGCCGTTGACGGCGAGGGTGCCGGTCCGGATCCGGCGGGCGACGGCGTGGGCGCGCTCGAGGTCGGCGGAGTCGACCGAGCCCGAGAGCCCGTAGTCGCTGTCGTTGGCGATCCGGACGGCGTCGTCGTCCCCGTCGTGCGGGATCACCACGAGCACCGGGCCGAAGATCTCCTCCTGGGCGAGGCGGGAGGAGTTGTCGAGGCCGGCGACCACGGTGGGCTCCACCCAGAAGCCCGGCTGGTCGATCACCCTGCCGCCGGTCACGATCCGACCGCCCTCCTGCTCGGCGAGCCGGAGGTAGCCCTCGACCCGGTCGCGCTGGGCCCGCGATATGACGGGACCGCAGATGGCGCCGGGATCGGCGGGGTCCTTGGCGCCGATCGACTCCATGGTGGCAGCGGCGACCTCGACCGCCTCGTCGTACCTCTCCCGCGGCACGACCAGCCGGGTGGTGATCGCGCACCCCTGGCCGGCGTGGATGCAGGCCGCGAACGCGGCCGCCCCCGCCGAGGCCGCCACGTCGGCGTCGTCGAGCACGACGGCGGCGGACTTGCCGCCCAGCTCGAGGAAGACCTTCTTCAAGGTGGGCGCGGCCGCGGCCATGATCGCCCGGCCGGTGTTGGTCGAGCCGGTGAAGGAGACCATGTCGACGCGAGGGTCGCTGGAGAGCCGCGCGGCGACGGTGTTGTCCTGCGGCGTGACCACGTTGAAGACCCCGGCGGGGACGTCGGTGTGCTCGGCGACGAAGCGGCCGAGCTCGCACGCCACCCACGGCGTGTCCGGCGCCGGCTTGAGCACGACGGTGCAGCCGGCCGCGAGCGCCGGGCCGATCTTCGCGAGGTTGATCTGGTTGGGCACGTTCCACGGGGTGATCGCGGCGACCACGCCGATCGGCTCACGCACCACCGTGCGGCGGGTGGGGATGCCCATCGGCTCGGCGACGCCGAGGTCGGTCTCCCACTGGTAGCCCTCGAGGAGGTCGGTCACCCACTTCAGTCCCTCTACAGGCACGTCGAAGCCCGCCGCGCCCATCATGAAGCCGGGCATCCCGACCTCGGCGGTGGTCAGCGCGCGGAAGTCGTCGGCGTTGTCGAGCAGGGCCTGGTGCAGCTGGCGCAGGCACCGGACGCGCAGCTCGACGTCGGTCGACCAGCCGGTCTCGTCGAACGCCCGCCGCGCGGCGGCGATCGCGTTGTCGACGTCGGCGGCGGTGCCGTCGGGGGCGTGCCCGATCTGCTCGCCGGTGGCCGGGTTGAGGATGGGGTACGACGCCCCGCTGCTCGCGCCGCAGAGCTTGCCGTCGATCAGCTGCTGGGCGGGCGGGTTGCTCAGCGCCGTCGAGCCCGTCACCGCTGCACCTCCACCGGGGGCTGCTGCACGAACCTGCCCTCCTCGACCGGCGGCGGCCACACGGGCGAGGGGATGTCGGCGAGGTGGTAGTGGCCGGGCACGCCGTGGCCGGTGACCTTCATCCGCTCCAGCAGCCGCTCGGGGGCCTTCCCTGCCTTCAGGATCTCCATGAAGGTGTGGGCGGTCGACGGCATGTCGAACCAGTCGCGCTGCCAGGCGATCTTCAGCTGACCGTGGTCGGGGTGGTCGGCGCCGCGGTCCTGCCGCTCGATGCCGAACCAGGAGCCGCCGATCCCGAGGATCTCGTACTCGCCCTGCGACGGGTCCGCCTCGTCCTTGAGGATGCCCGAGCGCTGCTTCCAGAAGCCGACGACCATGCCGTTCGTCTCGTCCATCACGGTGGCGACGTAGTCGTAGTGCCAGCCGTCGAAGCCGTCCATCTCGATGCCGATCGCCCAGTCGCGGATCTGGTCGCGGCCGACGGCCATGAAGTGCTCGTCGACGGAGTACATCCAGCCGTAGCTGGCGTCCTCGGCGTAGTGCTCGGCCATGATCCGCCAGTCGCCGATCCGCTCGGCCTCCCGGTTGATCTCCAGCCAGGACTCCCAGAACTCCTCGAGCTCCGCGCGGGTCAGGTCACTCATGTCAGTCCTCTTCGATCGATAGTGCGAAAGCGGGGCAGTACTTCACGGCCTGGGTGACGTCCGGGCGGCGCGACTCGTCGGGGTGCTCCTCGAGGAGCACCACCACGTCGGCGTCCTCGTCGAACCCGAAGACGTCGGGCGCCTCGCCCTGGCACAGCTGGTGGCCCTGGCAGATGCCGGTGTCGGCAACGACGCGCATCACGACCGCCGCCGGTACTTCACCCGCGCCGGCTGGGCGAGCTGGATGACCATCTTGGTGAAGTCGTCGCGGTAGGAGTCCAGCGGCTGCGCGGCCTCGAACTCGAAGTCGCGGAGGATCACCGAGAAGATCGCCTTCATCTGCATCATCGCGAAGGCGTTGCCGACGCAGCGGTGCTTGCCGGCTCCGAACGGGATCCACGTCCAACGGTTCTGGAGGTCCTCCTGGCGCGGGTCGAGATAGCGGCCCGGGTCGAACTCGTCGGCCTTCGGGAAGTCCTCCTCGATGCGGTTGGAGACCCGCGGCGACGCCGCGACCACGGTGCCGGCGGGGATGGTCCGGCCCATCAGCTCGAAGTCCTCCTGGACCACGCGCATGAGGATCACCAGCGGCGGGTGCAGCCGCAGCGTCTCCTTGAGCGCCGACTCCAGCACGGGGATCGACCGCAGCGCCTGGAACGACACCTCCGGGGCGGCCCCGTCGTCCCCGGGGGCGTAGAGCTCGTCGAGCTCGCGCACGACGTCGGCCATCACGTCGGGGTGGCGAAGCAGCTCGATCATCGCCCAGCTCGCGGTGCCGCTGCTGGTGTGGTGGCCGGCGAACATCATCGAGATGAAGATGCCGGTGATGTAGTCGGCGTCCATGCCGACCGCGATCAGCACGTCGAGCAGGTCGCGGTCCTCCTTGGCGGCCTCGCCCCGCGCGAGGCGGTCGTCGAGGATCGCCTGGACCTTGGCGACCAGCTCCTCGCGGGCCTCGTCGCGGATCCGGAAGCTCTCGATGTCGGCGTAGGGGTCGACGTAGGCGATCGCGTCGGTGCCGCGCTCCAGGCGGTGGTAGATCTCGGCGAAGGAGCCGTCGAGCTGGTCGCGGAACGGCTTGCCGATCAGGCACGCGGAGGTGGTGTAGATGGTCAGCTCCGCGAAGAAGTCGAGCAGGTCGATCTCGCCCTCGTCGCCCCAGTCGGCCACCATCCGGCGGATCTCCGCCTCGATGGTCCGGGCGTGGCCGCGCATCATGTCGCCGCGCAGGGCCTGGTTCTTCAGCATCTGCTGGCGCTCCTCCGGCGAGGCGTCGAAGACCACGCCCTTGCCGAAGATCGGCGTCATGAAGGGGTACGCCGCCGCCTGGTCGAGCAGCTCGTCCGGAGCCCGGAAGAAGGCCTCGTTGGCCTCCGCGCCCGTGACCAGCACCACGTCCTTGTCGGCGATGCGGAAGCGGCCGACGTCGCCGCACTCCTCGCGGACCCGGTGGAACAGGGCGATCGGGTCGACCCGCATCTCCGGCAGGTGGCCGGTGCCCCTGATGATGTCGGGCACGTCGGCTCCCTGGTCGTCGACGACGGTCGACACCTCGGGGATGGCGGCCAGCAGGCTGGTCGAGGGGCCGGTCGAGGGGCTGGTCGAGACCATGTCAGTCCTCCACGGGAGCTTCGGGGTTCACGTCGACGGGGCTGATGTGCACGCCCCGCGGGGCGCTGACGACGGTGGTGACGGCGTCGGCGATCGCCCGGGCCTTGAGGAAGTGGGAGTGGCGGGCATGTCCCCACTTGACCCACTGGTTGAGCACGTGGGCGGCCTGGTCGGGGTCCCAGTCCATGCCCATCTCGCTCCAGGTGGGGCCGGGCCGTACGACGGACGCGCGCACACCGGAGCCCTCGAGCTCCATCTGGAGGGAGGCCACCAGTCCCTCGAGGCCGGACTTCGTGGCGCTGTAGCCGCCCATGAACGGGCGCGCGCGAACGGCCACGTCGGAGGAGACGAAGACGATGTCGCCGCGACGGCGCTCGACCATCGCCGGCACGAACGCCCGCACCAGGCGGTGCGGGCCGAGCACGTTGACGTCGAGCTCGCGGCGGAGCCGGTCGACGTCGGTGTCGAGCAGGGCGCCCGGACCGATCAGCGCGGCGTTGCTGATCACGACCTCGACGTCGCCGAGGTCGGCGGCGACCTTCGCCGCGAAGTCGGCGACCGACTGCTCCGCGGTCACGTCGAGGTCGTGGGCGACGGCCTCGCCGCCCTCGGCGCGGATCTCGGCTGCGAGCTCCGCGCACCTCTCGACCCGTCGTGCGCCGAGCGCCACCGGGAAGCCGGCGGCGGCCAGTGCCCGCGCGGTCTCGGCGCCGATCCCCGCGGAAGCGCCGGCGACGACGGCCGGTCGGCGCTCGGGCTGGACGTACTTGGCGGCCTTGCCCACCTCAGCCTCCCCTGCGCTCGGTGAAGGTCACGGGCAGGGAGGCGAACCCCCGCACCGACGTGGAGTGCACCCGGACCGCCCGGTCGGCGTGCACCTCGAGGTGCTCGACGCGGCGGACCAGCTCCTCGAGCACGACCCGCGCCTCGAGCCGGGCGAGGTTCGCGCCGAGGCAGAAGTGGCGCCCGGTGCCGAAGCTGAGGATCTGGCTGAGCTCGGCCCTGTCGCGGTGGATGTCGTAGACGGTGGGCTCGGTGAAGACCCGCTCGTCGCGGTTGGCGGAGCCGAGCAGCACCAGCGCCTTCGAGCCGCCGGGGATGGTGACACCGTGCATCTGGACGTCCTCGACGACGTAGCGCGCCAGCATCTGGCTCGAGGTGTCGTGGCGCAGGGTCTCCTCGATCCAGGGCACCACCAGGGTGCCCGGGTCGTCCGGTCGGCCCAGCACCTCGTCGCGCTGCGCGGGGTGCGCCGAGAGGTGGAACAGCGCGTTGCCGAGGAGCTTGGTGGTGGTCTCGTTGCCGGCCACCACCATGAGGAAGAGGAACGCCATGATCTCGCCGTCGCGGAGCCGGTCGCCGTCGAGCTCGGCCCGCACCAGGGCGGAGGTGAGGTCGTCGGTCGCCTGCCTGCGGCGCTGCCGGACCATCTCGGCGTAGTAGGTCATCAGCTCCACCGACGCCTCCATGCCGGCCTGCGGCACGTCGCGGACGCCGTCCTCGCGGTGCACGACCAGGTCGGCGAGGCGTCGTACCTCGTCGCGGTCGGCGACCGGCACGCCCATCATCTCGGAGATCACGTCCATGGGGAGCTTGCCGGCGAAGTCCGCGATCCAGTCGGCCTCGCCGCGCTCGGCGTTGGCCGCCAGGGTCGCCGCCAGGTAGTGGTCGGTGAGCCGCTGGACCTCGGGCTCCAGCTCCCGGACCCGGCGCGGGGTGAAGGCGGCGGAGACGAGCTTGCGGATCCGGGACTGCTCGGCGCCGTCGAGCGCCAGGAACGACATCACCTTGTGGGCGTCGGGGCTCCACGCGGTCGCGTCGAGGGACACCCCCATCCGGTTGGAGAAGGTGACGTCGTCGCGGAGGGCGGCGTTGACGTCGGCGTGCCGGGAGAGCACCCAGATGTCGTCGCGCTCGTTGTGGTGCACCGGGTCCTCGTCGCGCAGCCGCCGGTAGAGCGGATAGGGGTCCTCGTGGAAGCCGTAGTCGTAGGGGTCGAAGAGGAGCGGCCCGCTGGACGGCAGGGTGGCGGAGGGGCCGGACGGGGCGGAGGTGGAGGGGCCGGCCATCACAGGTTGCCTCGCAGGATCACGTCGACGGCGGAGACCAGGCGCTCGGCGATCTGGTCGTAGGTCATCAGCCCCATGCCGGCCTGGAGCAGCGCGCCGGAGAAGGTCAGCACCAGCACCTCCAGCACGGCCGGATCGGCCGGCTCGTCGGGCCGGTCGGGCCGGCGCAGCGCGGCCTCGAACCGGGCCAGGAACTCGCCGCCGATCCGCAGCCGCAGCCGCGCCACGTCGGGGTCGCTCCCGAGCAGGGCGGGGGTCACCGCGGCGGCCAGGGCCGGCTCCTCGACGATCCGCGCGGTGAGCGCGCGCACGGTGTGCTGCAGCCGCTCGACCGGCGTCTCTCCGGGCACCGGCTCCGTGGCGTCCTCGTCGGTCAGGTGGCGCCAGAAGAGCTCAGCGAAGAGGTGGTTCTTCGACGCGAGGTAGGTGTACGCCGTCGCCGGCGACACCCCGGCGCGCTGGGCCACGGTGCGCACCGTCAGCGCCTCGTGACCGACGGCCCGCAGCTCCTCGAGCCCGGCGACCATGAGTCGCTCGACCGTCTCGGCCTGGCGGCGGTTGAGCCCCTGGCGCGGCGTTTCGAACACCTGACTGGACATGTGTCCAACATAGGAGACATCCGCGCCGAGGGCAAGCACCTGAAGTAGAACCAGTTCTAGACTCGACCCGCTGGCTCGCCGCCGCGGGCCACGCAGCGACCGAAAGGCTTGGCATGCGCAACGGCATCGTCCTGTTCTCCTCCGACCGCGGCATCGCGCCGGCCGACCTCGCGAAGGCCGCCGAGGACCGGGGGTTCGACACGATCTACGTGCCGGAGCACACCCACATCCCGGTGCGCCGCGACGCGCTGCACCCCACCGGCGGCGAGGAGCTGCCCGACGACCGCTACCTCCGCACCCTCGATCCCTGGGTCTCGCTGGCGACGTGCGCCGCGGTCACCACCCGGATCGGGCTGTCCACCGCGGTCGCCCTCCCGGTCGAGTCCGACCCGATCACGCTGGCCAAGACGCTGGCCACCCTCGACCACCTCTCCGGCGGCCGGGTGTCGATCGGTGCCGGCTTCGGCTGGAACACCGACGAGCTCGCCGACCACGGGGTGCCGGCCGAGCGTCGCCGCACCGTGCTGAAGGAGTATCTCGAGGCGATGCGCGCGCTGTGGACCGAGGAGGAGGCGTCGTACGACGGCGAGTACGTCTCGTTCGGACCCAGCTGGGCCTACCCGAAGCCTCCGCAGGGCCGGATCCCCGTCGTCATCGGCGCCGGCGGCGGCCCGAAGACGATGCGCTGGATCGCCCGCCACGCCGACGGCTGGATGACCACGCCCATCGAGACCGACGTGGCGGCCAAGGCCGACCTGCTGCGCAAGGAGTGGGCCGAGGCCGGCCGCGCCGGCGAGCCGGACATCCGCATCCTCGTGGCCAGGAGGCCGACCGAGGAGGACTTCGCCGACTGGACGGCCGCCGGCGCCTCCGAGCTGATCTGGGGCGTCCCCGACGCGGAGCCCGAGGTGGTCGTGGCCGCGCTCGACAAGCTCGCCGGCCGGCTCGGCCTGACCGGGGGCTGATCGATGCCCAGCCGCTACGCCGACCTCACCCGCGAGGAGCTCGCCGTCCTGGTGCCGGAGCTGCTGCTGATGGGCCAGCTCATCGACCGCTCCGGCATGGCGTGGTGCATCGCGACCTTCGGCCGCGAGGAGATGCTGCAGATCGCGATCGAGGAGTGGGCCGCCGCGAGCCCGATCTACACCCGGCGGATGCAGCGGGCGCTCGGCTACGCGCCGCAGGCCGAGGGCACCGGTGACGTGGTGACCATCTTCAAGGGCCTGCAGCTCGACATCGGCGCGCCCCCGCAGTTCATGGACTTCCGCTACACCGTGCACGACCCGTGGCACGGCGAGTTCCGGCTCGACCACTGCGGTGCGCTGATGGATGTCGAGCCGATGGGCGAGGACTACGTCCGGGGCATGTGCCACGACATCGAGGACCCGACCTTCGACGCCACCGCGATCGCCACCAACCCCAAGGCGCAGGTGCGGCCGATCCACCGGCCGCCCCGCACCACCGAGCAGAAGGCGGACCCCGGCCGCCCGCACTGCGCGTGGACGGTGATCATCGACGAGTCGCACCCGGACGCCGAGGGCATCCCGGCACTGGCTCTCAACCAGCGGTCGCGCGCCGCGACCGTGGAGCTGGACCCGGTCGACCCCGCCGACGAGGGCAACGGCGACTACGGCGGGCCGCTGCTGTCCGACCTCGACTTCGGCGCGTTCTCGAAGTCCGCGCTCGTGCGGATCGCCGACGAGGTGTGCCTGCAGATGCACCTGCTCGACCGTGCCTTCGCGATGGCCGTCGCCGAGCGCACGGAGACCGACGACGAGCTGCTCCGGATCCGCCGCAAGCAGCTGGTCGGCGTCACCGGCATCGGCTCCGAGCGGATCGCCCGGGCGCTCGGGCTCATCGACCAGGACGATCTGGTGGCGGCGGCCGGCCGGCTGCTCGCCGTACACCCGCTGCTGAACCCGGCGGCGTACGTCGCCGCGGACATCTCCGGCGACGGCGTCGTCGTGCGGCCGGGCCCGGCGCACGAGGACGGCGCCTGGATCTCGCTGTGCGGGCCGGAGTGGACCGCGGCCCTGCAGGCGACCGTGCGCGGGCTCGACGCCCGCCTCGACGTGGAGGTCGAGGACCTCGGCGACGAGGCGTGGCGGCTCCGGGTCGTGCTGCGGGAGGTGCCCGCGATGGAGGCCGAGGAGGTGGCGGTGACCCGGTTCAGCACCGGCACCGCGTTCGAGTTCCAGCCCAGGAAGTCGCTGCCGATCACGCCGGTCTGACGGCGGAATAGTTGCAAGGTCGCGGTCCGCGCGCGCTCTCACCCGTGTCGACGACACCGAGAGCGAGAGGGACCGATGTGCGAAGCACCAGGCCGGCGGCGCCCGACGTACGTAGCATCACGCCATGAGCGCGGCCGCACCCCCGGGGGACGCGGAGCTGGTCGCCGGCGTGCTGGCCGGCGACCGGGAGGCGTTCGCCCAGGTCTACGAGCGCTATGCCGACCGGCTCTACGACTTCGCGTACTCCATGCTGCGCAGCCGGGAGCAGGCCGCGGACTGCGTGGCCGACTCGTTCGTGGTGATGGCGGAGAAGCTCGGCCAGCTGCGGGACCCGGCCAGCCTGCGGCCCTGGCTCTACTCGGTGGTGCGCAACGAGTGCCTGCGCACGCTGCGCGGCCGCGCGCGCGAGGCGCACGACGACGAGTGGCTGGCGGCCATGCCTGACGCCTCCGGCGGCCCCGAGCAGCAGGTCGAGCAGGCAGCGGTCGAGGACGAGCTTCGCGAGCTGGTGTGGGCGGCCGTCGAGGGCCTCAACGACCGCGACCGGGTGCTCCTCGACCTCCACCTGCGCCAGGGGCTCGAGGGCGCCGAGCTCGCGACCGCGATGGACGTGACCGCCGCCAACGCCTACGTCATGCTGAGCCGCGCCCGCGACCAGGTGGAGCGGTCGCTGGGTGCGCTGCTGGTCGCCCGCCGCGGCAACCGCGACTGCGAGCCGCTGGCCGAGCTGCTCCGCGACTGGGATGGCCGGTTCTCACCGCTGATCCGCAAGCGCGTGGCCCGCCACATCGACGGCTGCGACCTGTGCGAGAGCCGGCGCCGGGTGCTCGCCAGTCCCCTCGCCCTGCTCGCGGGCGTGCCCGCCTTCGCCGCGCCGCTGTCGCTGCGCGACCGGGTGCTCGACGACCCGCGCCTGGTCTCCCACTACGTGGCGCATCCCTCGACCGGCGGGGCCCGCGGGGCCGGCGGGTCCGGCGGGTCCGGCGGACTCGGCGGATTCGGCGGGTCCGGCGGGATCTGGCGGCGGGGCGTGCTCGTCGCGGCGGTCGCGCTGCTGCTCGTGGTCGGCGGCTGGGGCGTGCTCGCCTGGTCGTCGGGCTCGGGAGACGACCTGGTGGCGGCGGACCCGGCGACGAGCGTCGAGCCCGGCCCGACGACAGGGTTAGCCGAGCCGACCGAGGTCGCCGATCCGGTCACCACCTCCGCCCCGACCGGCGGCGCGACCGAGCAGGGGTCGGCCACACCGACCGACTCCCCGACGGCGACCGAGACCACCACCGCGACCAGCGCACGGCCCACGGCGCCCGCGGCGGCGTCGCTCGAGGCGTCCACGCGGCTGGTCGACCTCGGCGCCCGTGCCTCCTCCGGGAGCGTGCGACTGCGGAACACCGGCGGCGCCGCCCTGACCCTCGCGGTGACGCCGCGGGCCGGCTGGCTCGGCGCCGAGCCGGGCACCCGGACCCTCGGGCCGGGGGCCGCCACGACGCTGCGGGTGACCGCCGACCGGTCGGTCCTGCCGGAGGGGGGCCACAGCGGGGAGGTCGCGGTGACGTGGGACGGCGGGACGGTGCTCGTCACCGTGCGCCTCACCGTCGACCGGTTGCCGGTGATCGGCGCGCTCGCCGTGCGCGGCACCGACTGCACCAGCCGCGCCGTGTCGACCACGATCACCGACGCGCAGGGCGTCGACGCGGCTCAGGTGTCGTGGTCGGGACCGAGCGGCAGCGGCCGCGAGCCGATGGCCCGCGGCGGCGGCCGGTGGCGCGCGACGATCGGCCCCTTCCCCGTCGGCGGGTCGGTCCGGGTGACGGTCACCGCGACCGACCGCGGGGGGCACCGGTCGACGCGGAGCCGCACCGTGCACGTCGACCCCTGTCCCGGCTGAGCAGACCAGGAAAACCTGCAAGGTTCGGGGGCCGGCGTGCTCCCACCTGCATGAGTACGACGGCACGAACCGCCCGGATCACCGCCACCCTCGGCGTCCTGCTGGGCCTGGTCATGGGCGCCCTCGGCGCACTCACCCTGCTCGTCCCCGGGCCGGCCGATCCTGCGGGGTCGACCCCGGCACCGCCGACGGCGGCGGCCCCGGCGTCCCCGCCGTCCAGCTCGGTGCCGCCGGTCGTCGTACCGCCGGAGGCGGGGGCGCCCGCTGACGCGCGCGTCCCGCCACCGACCCGGATCGAGGTCCCCGCCATCGGCGTCGACGAGCGGCTCACCGGCCGTGGCCTCAAGGAGGACGGGTCGTTCGACACCCCCGACTTCGGCGCCGCCGCGTGGTACCGGCTCGGGCCGCGACCGGGCGAGGCCGGGGGCGCCGTCGTCGTCGCCCACGTCCACGGCCCCGCCGGACCCGACGTGTTCTGGGAGCTCGCGACGCTCCGCCCCGGCGACGAGATCCGGATCCACCGGCCCGGTGCCGTCGCCACCTTCGTCGTCGACGGCGTGGAGGCCGCACCCAAGGACCGGCTCCCCGCCGACCGGATCTGGCCGGCGACCGACGCGCCCCTGCTGCGGCTGATCACCTGCGGTGGTGAGCGGGATCCCGAGCGGGGCTATCCCGACAACACCGTGGTCTATGCGCGTCTGGTGTCGACGGTGTCGACTGCGCCGGTGGGGTGAGTGCTCTCGCCCGCTCTGCGTGGACCTCTCGGGGGGACTGTTCGTGGCCTGCGGTTACGTAGCGGTACAGGGCCGTAAGGGCTTTTACGGCGGGAGGCTTCGCGTTGGGGCTGGGTCGCGTTGCCGGGTCGCCTTCCGTAGGCGATGAGGCGGGTTCCGTAGGTCCGCACAGTCGGGCAGTGGGGCCGGTTCCCGCCACTTTCCGTCCACAGCTCCGGACGGCGAATCGCCTGTCCCCAGGCGGGTTTCCGGCCCGGGGTTGTGTCGGCGCGTGGTGCTTTGATGGGCGTCATGGAGCTCGGGAACCACAGCGACGCGGAGGGGCAGTACGACGGCTGCTCGACCGTCGAGCTGCTCGCCCACGCGGCCAGTGAGGTCCGGGCCCGACGTGCCTCGCTGATCCGGGAGTGGCAGGTGATCACCGCCTGGGCCGACCAGAACATCGTGGACTGCGAGGAGGGCGCCGCGACGCTGATCGAGGGGTATGTGGACACCGGGATCCCGATCGCCGGCCCAGGTGCGCCACTGGTGTCGGAGTTCGCGTTGATGGAGCTCATCGCCACCCTCGAGCGCACCCCCGACGGTGGCCGGGCGTATGTCGGTCGGGTGATCGGGTGTGCGTGGCGGCTCAAGCGCATCTACGCCGCCGTCCTCGCCGGACGGTGTGCGCCGTGGAAGGCCGAGCGGGTCGCCGACCTCACCCACGACCTCAGCCTCGAGGCCGCTGCGCACGTCGACCGCAAGCTCGCCCCACACATCCGGTCCTGTTCCTGGCGGGAGGTCGAGCACCACATCGACGAAGCGATCACCCTCTACGACCCCGAAGCCGCTGAGGCCCGGCGTGAGGAGTCGTCGGACTCCCGGCGGTTCGACGTCCACCTCGACCACGTCACCGACGGCGTGGTGCAGGTCGACGGGGTCCTGGACGCCGCTGACGGTGCCGACCTCGACACCGCCGTCAACCGCCGCGCCGTCCTCCTCGGCAAGCTCGGGCACGACGGGTCGCTCGACGTGCGGCGGGCGGTCGCCGTCGGCGACCTCGCCCGCAACGACCTCACCCTCGACCTCGAGACCGTCGACGAGTCCACCGGCGAGGTCACCACCGCATCGCCCGGCCGCAAGGCCGTGCTGAACGTGCATGTCTCGGATGCCGCCATCACCGGGAGCTCGGATGAGCAGGTTGCGCCGGTGGGGCGGTGGGAGGACCAGCAACGCCCCATCACCGTCGCACAGATCCGCGGGTGGCTCGGCACTTCTGGGACGACGGTGGTCGTGCGGCCGGTGATCGACCTCGCCGGCCACACCCCGGTCGACTCCTACGAGATCCCCGACCGCCACCGCCACCAGGTCGAGCTGCGCGACCACCACTGTGCGTTCCCCTGGTGCGGCCGCCGCGCCAGTCGCTGCGACCTCGACCACGCCCTCCCGTACAACCGGGGCGGGGTGACGTGTCCGTGCAACCTCGTCCCCGCCTGTCGGGCCCATCATCGGGCGAAGACGTTCTCCACCTGGCGCTACGTCATCGTCCAACCCGGCACCTACCTGTGGATCACGCCGAACGGGCGGCACTTCCTGGTCGACCACACCGGCACCCGCACCCTCGACCCACCCGTCCACCTCGACGAGACCGTGCACGGCCCGCCGCCCGACCACGACACCCGACCCTGGCCCATCCAGACCGGCCCACCCTGCCCCGGCTAGGCACCACGCCCCGGACCCCACCGCCAGGTGGGGCCAGAGGCATGCCTGGAGCCCGTTGACCGCCCGGACGAGGCGGCCCGAACGCTCCCGGAGAACTTCTCCAGGAATCTCGCAAGGAAATCTGCAAGGTCCGCTGTCCTTCGTGCTCCTACCACCACGAAGCCAAGCCGAGGACGACCAGGGAGGTCGTCCCCACCTCTCAAGGAGCACATCATGCACGCCACCACCCGCACCAGCGTCCGCCTCCTGGTCGCCGCCCCGCTCGCCGCCCTCGCCCTCGGTGTCGGCGCCGGCGCTGCCCACGCCGGGGACAACGGCACCGACCTGCCGTTCCAGGTCTCCCCCGGTGTCGTCGACCCGAAGGGCCCCGGTGACATCGCCAACCCGGAGCCGGAGGAGGACCCCAAGCCGCAGGGCCCCGGTGAGATCGCCAACCCCGAGGACGACGAGGACCCGAAGCCGCACGGCCCCGGCGACATCACCAACCCCGACGAGGACGACGAGCCGGGTCCGCAGATCCCGGGCGACAAGGACGGCCCCAACCCCGGCGACGGTCCGGACCTGCCCGGCCCGGGCGAGGTCGCCATTCCCGACGGCGGCGACCAGCCCGGCGACCAGCCCGGTGACAAGCCCGGTGACACGCCGGCCGACAAGCCCGGCAAGAAGGCGCCGGAGAAGGAGCAGGCGCCGAACGAGACGGCGCAGTCCCCGGAGGTCGACCAGGAGGTCGACGACGTGCCGGTGCCGGAGCGGATCGACGCCGGTGCCGGCCCGGTGCAGGACGACGGCGACCTGGCGCTCGCCTGGGTCCTCGCGGGCGGCGGGCTGGCCACGGCGGCCGGCTCCCTGCTGGTCCGCCAGCGGGTGGCGCGTCGTACGCGCTGAGCAACCCCACCAGACGGCCGGCCGGGCCCAGCCCGGCCGGCCGTCGCTGCGTCCCTGGGCCGGTCGCCGACCGGGGCAACCTCGTTGAAGGCTCGCCAATTGTGAGCGCGCTCACTAGGCTCGGAGACCCCGGCTGTCAGCGAGAGGTGAGCCGATGCCCCCCACCGAGACCGCGCCGTTCGACACGATCCTGCGCAACGGCACGTACTTCGACGGAAGCGGGACGCCCGGCGTCGTGCGCGACGTCGGGATCAGGGCCGGGCGCATCGCGGCCGTGTCGGAGACGCCGCTGGACGCGGCCGGCTGCCCGCAGGTGCTCGACGCGACGGGGAAGTGGGTGCTGCCGGGTCTGGTCGACATCCACACCCACTACGACATCGAGATCCTCGACGGCCCGGCGCTGACCGAGTCGCTGCGCCACGGCGTGACCACCATCCTGCTCGGCTCCTGCTCGCTGTCCACCGTCCACGTCGGCGGCGTCGACGCCGGCGACCTGTTCGGCCGGGTGGAGGCCATTCCGCGGATGGACGCGATCCGGGCCGTGGAGCGGCACAAGGACTGGAGCACGGCCGGGGAGTACATCGAGGCCCTCGAGCGCCGGCCGCTCGGGCCGAACGTCGCGGCCATGATCGGCCACTCCGACATGCGCACCGCGGTGATGGGCCTCGACCGCGCCACCCGCAAGGAGATCCAGCCGTCCCACAGGGAGCAGGTCGCGATGGAGCGGATGCTCGTCGACGCCCTCCGCGAGGGCTTCGTCGGGATGTCCGCGCAGCAGCTGCTCTTCGACAAGGTCGACGGCGACCGCTGCCGGTCCCGGACCCTTCCCTCGACGTATGCGAAGCGCCGCGAGATGCGCCGCCTCACCCGCCACCTGCGCAAGCGGAGCCGCGTGATGCAGGCCGGCCCTGACATCAAGAACCCGCTCACCATCGTCGAGAACGCCCTGCGCTCGATCGGCCTGGGCCGGCCGGCGCTGCGCACCAGCCTGCTGTCCGCGGCCGACATCAAGGCGATCCCGGCGGTCATCCACATCATGGGCCCCCTCGCCCGCCTGGTGAACTGGCTGGGCGGCGACTTCCGGTGGCAACACCTGCCGGTGCCGTTCGAGGTGTACGCCGACGGGATCGACCTCGTGATCTTCGAGGAGTTCGGCTCCGGCGCGGCCGCCCTCCACCTCCAGGAGGAGGTGGCGCGCAACGAGCTGCTGCGCGACGAGGAGTACCGCCGCTGGTTCCGCAAGGACTACGACAGCAAGTGGGGCCCGCGCGTGTGGCACCGCGACTTCTTCGACGCAGAGATCGTGGAGTGCCCCGACGCCTCGGTGGTCGGCAAGTCCTTCGGTCAGGTGGGCGTCGAGCGCGGCGGGGTGCATCCCGTGGACGCGTTCCTCGACCTCGTGCTCGAGCACGGCAAGCAGGTCCGGTGGCGGACGACGATCAGCAACCACCGGCCCGAGCTGCTCAAGAAGCTGGCCAGCGACCCCGGCATCCAGATCGGCTTCTCCGACGCCGGCGCCCACCTGCGCAACATGGCCTTCTACAACTTCGGGCTGCGGCTGCTGCGCCACGTGCACACCGCTGCGCAGGCCGGGAAGCCGTTCATGACCGTCGAGGCGGCGGTGCACCGGCTCACCGGCGAGCTCGCCGACTGGTACGGCGTCGACGCCGGCCGGATCCGCGAGGGCGACCGCGCCGACCTGTTCGTGCTCGACCCGGAGCGGCTGGACGCGACCCTCGACGACTACCACGAGGCGCCGGTGCCCCAGTTCGGCAACCTGTCGCGGATGGTCAACCGCAACGACGCGACCGTCGACGCCGTGTTCGTCAGCGGCCGGGCGGTCTTCCTCGAGGGGCGCCCCACGGAGACCGTCGGCCGGGAGCGGACGGGGTCCTTCCTCCGGGCTGGCGTACCGACGCCGCCGGTGCTGCCGCAGGCCCCGGCCGCCACCGGCGAGGCGACCAGCGGTCAGATCTCGCCCGTGGCGTCGTAGATCCAGGAGGTGTCGGCCGCCATCAGCTTCTCCATCCAGTCCGCCGGCGCCGCGTTCGCGACGGTCCCGAAGTCCCAGTAGTCCTTCCACAGCGCGACCCTGCCGTCGCGCACCTTGTGCACGGTGACGAACGGCAGGTGCACCACCTCGCCGGAGGTGAACCGCCACGTCTCGGAGTGCTCGTACAGGACGTTCGTGCCGTCGCTGACCAGCGTGCCGTCGAAGTTCTCGTAGCCCGCGAGCTCGAGGAGCCCGGTCTGCAGCCGGCGGACGATGTCGACCGGACCCTTCGCCGCGGCGGTCGGACCGACCGGCATGTCGACGTAGATGCAGTCGTCGGTGACCCAGTCGGCGATGCCGTCCCAGTCGCGGGCCGACAGCGTGCGCCAGAGGCCGAGCACGGCCTCCTCGGGGGTGCGGGAGCTCATCCGCGGATCCTAGAACCTGTTGCAGTTCCGCGGCGAGGCCGAGTCAGACCCGCTCGAAGCGGATGCCCGCCCGCTGCAGCCGGTCGAGCAGGGCGTCGCCCATCGCGGTCGCCGTGGTCACCTGGCCGGAGACGTTGGGATTGTCGTCGAGAGCCAGGCACATCGCCGACTCCGCCAGCATCTTGGCCGTCTCGGTGTAGCCCGGGTCGCCACCGGAGACGCGGGTGTGCACCTCGGCGCCGTCGCTCTCCGCGACGAAGTCGACGGTGAACCACGACCTCTCCCGCCGCTGGTCGGAGGGCCCCTCCCCCTGCGGCACCTTCTTCAGCAGCAGGTTGCGCAGGGGCGGCACCTGCGCTGCGAGCGTGAGGCCGGTGACGCCGACCGCGCCGCCGGCGGCGTACCGCAGGGTCTTGGTGCCGGCGTAGTGGGAGTAGGTGAAGTCCGGTCCGTACGACGGCAGCGCCGCCCCGCTCCGCGCCACGACGAACGGGTCGATGGTCGGCAGCGGCAGCAGCCAGTAGCCCAGGTCGCCGTCGCGCATCGGCTTGCCCACGCTCGCACGGGACCGGCGGCCCTCGGGCCGCGGCTCCATCCGGCGCCGGGCCGCGGACGCCTCCTTCATCTGGCGTGCCCGCGAGAACGCCGTCATCGCCGAGTGGAACGTGCCACCGGAGAACGCGGCGCGGGACCGCACGACGCCGCGCATCCGCACCGGCCCGTCGATCTCGCCACCCAGCTCGTCGGCGAGCTGCTTGATGGTGAAGTAGGCGCCGAGGTCGTGCGGGATCGAGTCGAACCCGCAGGCGTGCACCAACCGCGCCCCGCTGGTCTCGGCGGTCGCGTGGTGCTCGACGTACGTGCGGTCGACGAACTCCGGCTCCCCGGTCAGGTCGACGTAGTCGGTGCCGGCGGCCGCACAGGCGGCCACCAACGGGCCGCCGTACTCCAGGTAGGGCCCGACGGTGGTGGCCACCACCCGGGTGGCCCGAGCGACGTCGGCGAGCGCGTCGGCGTCGGAGGCGTCGGCGACCAGGAGCGGCAGCTCGGCCAGCGCCGGGTTGCTGCCGGCAAGCCGGTCACGCACCTTCTCCAGCTTCTGCTGGCTGCGCCCGGCGAGGGCCCAGCGCAGGTCGGCCGGTCCGTGCTCAGCGAGGTAGTCGGCGGTGAGGCCGCCGGTGAACCCGGTCGCGCCGAAGAGGACCACGTCATAGGGGCGGGAGCTGTCGGCCATGCGCCCGATCCTCGCACCCGGCCGAAAGTCGATGGAACCCCGGCTCGGCAGGCGCCCGTCATAGGTTCAGCAGCCCCGACAGACGGAGAGCCCGTGGACCCCGAGAGCGAGGCGGCCTACGCCGACTACGTCGCGCGAAGCTGGCCGACCCTGGTGCGAGCCGCCGTGTTCCTCGGCGCCCGGCCGCACGAGGCTGAGGACCTCGCCCAGACCACCCTGGTGCGGTGCTACACCGGCTGGGACCGGGTCGCCGGCGCGGAGAACCGCGACGCCTACGTCTACCGGATGCTGCTCAACTGCCTGCGCGACGTGCGACGCACCCGCTGGTGGCGCACCACCCAGACCCACGACGAGGACCGGCGCGCCGACGGGGTCACCGCGGACGCGTCGGAGGCGGTCGCTGTCGCCGACGCGGTGCACCGGGCCCTCGGCACCCTGACCAAGCCGAACCGCGACGTGGTGGTGCTGCGCTACTTCGTCCAGCTCAGCGAGCGACAGACCGCAGAGGCGCTCGGCGTGCCGCCGGGGACGGTCAAGAGCCGGCTGTCCCGTGCGCTGGCGCACCTCGCCACCAGCGACCACCTGCTCGACCTGTCCGGAGGGGGACCGCGATGACCGACCTCGAACGCCTCTGGGAGGACTACCCCGCCGGCGAGCCGCCGGTGCGGGCGATCCTCGCCGCCGGTGCCGCGCGGCCGACAGGCAGGCGGATCGTCGTGCGCCCGCTCCTCACCGCGGCGGCCGTCACCGTGGTGGCCGGCGCGCTCGCGGCAGGCGCCCTGTTGGCCGGCGGCGGCGAGGTCACGCCCCCCGGCGCCGAGCGGCTGCCGAGGCACGCGGCCTTCCAGGCCGACCTGGCCGCGGCGGAGTCGTGTGACGAGCTCCTGGACTCCTACGTGGCGCGAGCGCTCGACGTCGTCGGCCCCTGGGGCTGGGAGCCTGCGATCTACGCCCACGAGGTCGGTGACGTCAACGCCGCACGCGACGGCGGCCTCAAGACGGCCGGCCGCGCACCGCGGACCGAGCGGCAGGTCAACAGCGACACCGGCACCAACGTGCAGGAGGCCGCCGTCGACGAGCCCGACACGGTCAAGACCGACGGCGATCTCCTGCTCACCGTGCGCGACGACGAGCTGACGGCGTACGACGTGACCGGCTCCGTCACCGAGGAGCTGTCCACCCTCGACCTGCCCGGCCTGGAGGACGCGGAGATCCTGCTGAGCGGCGACACCGTGGTGGCCGTCGGCGCGGACGACCGGGCCGCGGACGCCCCCGGCGCCCGGGTGGTCACCGTCTCCATCGCCGACCCGGCGCGGCCCACCATCGTCGACGAGGTGAGGTACGACGCCGCGCTGCTCTCCGCCCGGCAGCACGGCTCCGTCGTCCGGCTGGTCCTGTCCTCCGGCCTGCCCGACCTCGCCTTCGTCGAGCCGAACGGGAGGCGGAGCGCGAAGCGGGCCCTGCGGCACAACCGGCGGATGGTGGCGAGGTCGACGATGGACGACTGGCTGCCCACGATCGCGGTGACGAGCGGCAGCGGTGACCGGGTTCAGCGGCTGCTGGACTGCACCGACGTCGCGATCCCACCCGACGAGCTCGCCCTCGACACGACGAGCGTGGTCGGCTTCGACGCCCGATCCGCGGGCGAGGTGGAGGCGATCGGCCTGGCCGGTGCGGCGCCGATCGCGTACGAGTCCGACGACCACCTCTATTTGATCGCCGCTCCGGAGGACGACGGCTCGTCGTACCTGTTCGACTTCGCGCTGGCCGGCGCCGCCGCCACCCACGTCGCCTCCGGAGAGGTCGAGGGCGCCGTCCGCGACCGGTGGTCGGTCGACGAGGCCGACGGCGTGCTGCGGGTGGCGGTCGGGCCGACCTCCGAGACCGGCAACCACAACGCGATCGTCACCTTCCGCCGCGAGGGCGACGACCTGGTCGAGCACGGCCGGCTCGCCAGGCTCGGTCGCAACGAGGACATCGAGTCGGTGCGCTGGTTCGACGACCTGGTGATCCTGGTGACCTTCCGGCGGGTCGATCCGCTCTACGCGGTCGACCTCACCGACACGGCGCGGCCGACGCTGCTCGGTGAGCTGAAGATCCCCGGCTTCTCCTCCTACCTCCACCCGCTCGGGAGCTGGCGCATGATCGGCGTCGGGGAGGGGCCCGACGGCAAGGGCGGCTGGGGCGCGCAGGTGGGCCTCTTCGACGTCCGCGACCTGCGGAACGTGCGGCGGCTCGACGTGCACGGCTACGGCCCGCGCTTCGAGGCGCGCGCCGGGTTCGACCCGCGCGCGTTCACCTGGCTGCCCGACCGCCGCACGGTCCTCACCGTCGTCGAGCGGTGGGCCGGCCGACGGGTCGGCTACGTCTCCGTCCTCAAGCTGCGGCACGGCCGCCTGCACGAGCGGCTGGTCCGCGTCGAGTACGGCCGGGACGTCGACGAGGTGCGCGCCGTTCCGCTGCCGGACGGCCGGGTCGTCCTGGTGACCGGCGAGAAGGCGCAGTTCTTCGAGCTCTGAGCGGCGCCGTCCGGCGTACTCTCGGAGGCATGTGCCGCAACATCCGCACGCTCCACAACTTCGAGCCCCCCGCCACCCGCGACGAGGTGACCGCGGCCGCGCTGCAGTACGTCCGCAAGGTCAGCGGTACGACGAAGCCGAGCCAGGCCAACCAGGCCGCCTTCGACCGCGCGGTGGCCGAGATCGCCCACGTCACCCAGCACCTGCTCGACGAGTTGGTCACCACCGCCCCGCCGAAGGACCGCGAGGTGGAGGCGGCCAAGGCGCGCGAGCGGGCGCGGCTGCGCTACGGCTGAGCCGTGGGACGGGTGGCGGACGCGTTCGGGGCGGTGCCCCGGGAGCCGTTCCTGCCCGCGGGCCAGCGGGACCACGCCGGCGCCGACCGGCCGCTGCCGCTCGGCCACGGCGTCACCAACTCCCAGCCCACGACGGTCCGCAACATGCTCGAGCTCCTGGGTCCGAGGCCCGGCGACCGGGTGCTCGACGTCGGCTGCGGCTCCGGCTGGACGTCCGCGCTGCTCGCCCACCTGGTCGGACCGGAGGGCCGGGTCGTCGGCGTCGAGCTGATCCCCGAGGTGCTCGAGCTGGCGCGCGGCAACCTCGCGGGCGTGGCCGGCGTGGAGCTGCACCAGGCCGAGCCCGGCGTGCTGGGCTGGCCCGCCGGGGCGCCGTACGACCGGATCCTGGTGTCGGCCGACGCCGCGGCCGTCCCGACGGCCCTGGTGGAGCAGCTGACCGAGACCGGCGTCCTCGTGGGGCCGGTGCACGGCGAGATGCTGCGGATCACCCGGTCGCCGGACCAACCGACCGTCGAGCGGCACGGCCGCTACAGCTTCGTCCCGCTGATCGAGGGCTGAGGCCGCCGTACGCTGGGGCCGTGACTGCAGCACCCCTCGCCGACGAGGCCCTCGACCTGCTGGCCGACCGGCCGCTCGTGGTGCTGACCGGCGCCGGCCTCTCCACCGACTCCGGCATCCCGGACTACCGCGGCCCGGGTGCGCCCGCGCGGATGCCGATGACCTACCAGGAGTTCGTCTCCGGCGCCGACGCGCAGCGGCGCTACTGGGCCCGCAGCCACCTCGGCTGGTCCCGGATGAGGCAGGCCGAGCCCAACCGCGGCCACCGCGCCGTCGCCGCGCTCGGCGCCGACCTGGTGATCACCCAGAACGTCGACGGCCTGCACGAGGCGGCCGGCACACCGCGGCTCGTGGCGCTGCACGGCCGGATCGCCGACGTGGTCTGCCTCTCCTGCCGGTGTACGACGCCCCGGGCCGGCCTGCAGGGTCGGCTCGAGGCCGCGAACCCGGGCTGGGCAGCGCGGCACGCGGACGTCGAGGTCCGCCCCGACGGCGACGTCGACCTCGACGACACCGCGGACTTCGTGGTGCCCGGCTGTGCGGAGTGCGGCGGGACGCTCAAGCCGGACGTCGTCTTCTTCGGCGAGAACGTGCCGAAGCCGCGGGTGGAGCGGTGCTACGCGGCGGTCGAGCGGCTCGCCGCGGCGGGAGGCGCGCTCCTGGTCGCGGGCTCCAGCCTCACCGTGATGAGCGGGCTGCGGTTCGTCCGCCGCGCAGCCCAGCTCGGGGTGCCCGTGGTGATCCTCAACCGGGGCGCGACTCGTGGTGACGCGCTGGCGACCCGGACCGTGGACGCCGGGACGTCGCAGTGGCTGCCCCGGCTGGCCGCCGCCAGGGCCGCGCGCCGCCCGCCGACTACAGCCGCTTGACGAAGATGTGGTCGGCGGCCTCGGGGAAGATCTCCGCGGTCTCGCCGCCCGCGCCGACCAGCACGCCGTCGGCGGTGGCCTGGATGGTGATCGTCTTGTCCGGCAGCGCGCCGACACGGCGCATGGCGCTCATCAGCGACTCGTCCTTCTGCATCTCCTCGGAGATCCGGCGCACCAGCGCGCGCGAGCTCTCCGGGGTCGCCGCCTTCGACAGCGGCTCGACGTCGGTCATGAAGTGCTCGCCGAGGGTCTGCTCGCCCAGCTCGTCGAGCCCCGGGATCGGGTTGCCGTAGGGCGACTCGGTGGGGTGGTCGAGGAGGTCGAGCAGGCGGCGCTCGACGGTCTCGGACATCACGTGCTCCCAGCGGCACGCCTCCTCGTGGACGAGCTCCCAGTCCAGGCCGATCACGTCGGTGAGCAGCCGCTCGGCGAGGCGGTGCTTGCGCATCACCCGGGTCGCCAGCCGGTGACCCTCCTCGGTGAGCTCGAGGTGGCGGTCGCCCTCGACGGTCAGCAGGCCGTCGCGCTCCATGCGGGCGACCGTCTGCGACACCGTGGGCCCACTCTGGTGCAGCCGCTCGGCGATCCGGGCCCGGAGCGGGACGATGCCCTCCTCGATCAGCTCGTAGATCGTGCGGAGGTACATCTCGGTGGTGTCGATGAGATCGCTCACGCCGCCATTCTGACCTATTCAGGGGAAGCCGGGCACGTCGCGGCTCGGCGCGGACCGCTTGCGCCCGGATGGGAGGCTGGGCCCCGTGCCGACCCTCACCGTCCCGCGCCGGTTCAACGGCCCACCGACCTCCGGCAACGGCGGCTGGGTCGCCGGCGCGCTGGCCGCCAGGTCGCCGGACCCGGGTGCCGCGCTCACGGTGACGCTGCGGCTGCCACCGCCGCTCGAGGTGCCCCTCGACGTGCGCACCGGCGCGGAGGCCTCCGACACCGGCGTCGCCGTCCTCAGCCACGACGGGCGCACCGTCGCCGAGGCGCGGCCGGCGGAGCAGCGGCCGATCCCCGTCGCGCCGGTGGGCGTCGCCGAGGCGGAGGCGGCGGAGGCGTCGTACGCCGGGCACCGCAGCCACCCCTTCCCCAGCTGCTTCGTCTGCGGCACCGCCCGCGAGCCCGGTGACGGGCTGCGGATCTTCGCCGGTCCGGTCGCCGACGGGGCCGGCCCCCGGGTGGCCGCCACCTGGACGCCGCCGGAGAGCGACGTGCCGGTGACCTGGGCGGCGCTCGACTGCCCCAGCGCCTGGGCCAGCGACCTGGAGGAGCGGCCGCTGGTGCTCGGGCGGATGACCGTCGAGCTCCACAGCCTGCCGCGTCCCGAGGAGCGCCACGTCGTGGTCGGCGAGGTGCGCCGGACCGACGGGCGCAAGACGTTCACCGCGGCCACCCTCTACCGGCCGGGCGACGAGGTGGTCGCCGCCGCCGAGCACGTCTGGATCGCCATCGACCCGGCGGGCTTCCGGTGACCGCGCCCGGGTCCGCGCCGTGGTGGCGCGACGCCGTCGTCTACCAGGTCTACGTGCGCAGCTTCGCCGACGCCCACCCCGACGGCGGCGACGGCGTCGGGGACCTCCCCGGCATCACCGCGCGGCTGCCCTACCTGCGGGACCTCGGCGTGGACGCGCTGTGGATCACGCCGTTCTACACCTCGCCGCAGAAGGACCACGGCTACGACGTCGCCGACTACCGCGACGTCGACCCGCTCTTCGGCTCCCTCCACGACGTCGACACGCTCCTCGACACCGCGCACGGCCTCGGGCTGCGGGTGATCGTCGACCTGGTGCCCAACCACACCTCCGACCAGCACCCGTGGTTCCGGGCCGCGCTGGCGGCGCCGCCCGGCTCGCCGGAACGCGCCCGCTACCTCTTCCGCGACGGGCGCGGCGAGCACGGCGAGGAGCCGCCGAACAACTGGCAGTCGGTGTTCGGCGGGCCGGCCTGGACCCGGATCACCGAGCCCGACGGCACCCCGGGGCCGTGGTACCTGCACCTGTTCGACGCCACTCAGCCCGACCTCGACTGGCGCAACCCCGAGGTCGGCGACATGTTCGAGGACGTGCTCCGGTTCTGGCTCGACCGGGGCGCCGACGGCTTCCGGATCGACGTCGCCCACGGCCTCGTCAAGGAGGAGTCGCTGCGCGACCAGCAGGTGCGCGAGACGGAGCGCAAGAAGGCGGGCTCCATGGTCGAGCGGGTGGTGGAGGACGAGCCGATGTGGGACCAGCCGGAGGTGCACGACGTCTATCGCCGCTGGCGTCGCGTCCTCGACTCCTACCCCGGCGACCGGATGGCCGTGGCGGAGGCGTGGACCCAGACCGCCGAGTCGATGGCGCGCTTCGTCCGTCCCGACGAGCTGCACCAGGCGTTCAACTTCGGCTGGCTCGGCACCCGCTGGGCGGCCGCGGACTTCGCCGAGGTGATCACCGGCTCCATCGCCGCCGTGGCTGCGGCCGGCGCCGCACCCACCTGGGTGCTGTCCAACCACGACGTGGTCCGCCACCCGACGCGGTACGGCGGCGGGCGGGTCGGGCTCGCCCGCGCCCGCGCGGCCACGCTGGTGATGCTGGCGCTCCCCGGCTCGGCGTACCTCTACCAGGGCGAGGAGCTCGGCCTCGAGCAGGTGGACGTGGCTCCGGACGCGCGGCAGGACCCGGCGTGGTTCCGCACCGGCGAGCCGGGGCGGGACGGGTGCCGGGTGCCGATGCCCTGGTCCGGCGACCGGCCGCCGTACGGCTTCGGCCCGGGCGCCGGGCAGCCGTGGATCCCGCAGCCCGAGGACTGGGCGCGGCTCACCGTGGCGACGCAGGAGGCCGATCCCGGCTCCACCCTGGCCTTCTACCGGCGCGCGCTCGCGAGCCGCCGTGACGTGCTCGCGGGCGCGGACGAGGCGACGACCGCATCCGCGACCGGCGGCGTGCTGCGGGTGGTCCGCGGGGACCTCACCGTGCTGCTCAACACCGGCAGCGAGGGCGTCGCGCTCCCGGAGGGCGAGGTGCTGATCGCGAGTTCGCCGCTGCCGGCGGACGGCACCCTGCCGCCGGACACGGCGGTCTGGCTGGGGTGAGCCGCCGGGCTCAGCGGTCGGTCGGCGGGCTGAGCGCGTCGTTGTAGCGGCGGAGCATCGCGGCGAACTCGCCCAGCTCCTCGGCCGACCAGTCGCCGAGCCGCTCGTCGAGCGCCCGGCGCCGCATCTCCGCGACCGCCTCGATCCGCCGCTCCCCCTCCTCGCTGACCGTGAGCAGGGTGGCCCGACCGTCCTCGGGGTCGGGGGCCCGGTCGACCAGCCCGAGATCGATCAGGTGCTGGGTGTGCCGGCTGATCGCTCCCTTGTCGATGCCGAAGACCACGCCGATCACCGACGCGCGGACCGGCCCGTGGTCGCGGACGTAGCCGAGCAGCAGGTACGACGCCGGCTGCAGGTCCGGGTGGACGGCCTCCGCGCGCTCGCGGATCACCCGGCGGACCCGCCGGACCAGGACGCCGACCTCGGTCTCGATCCGCGCCACCATCTCGGCCCGCGCGGTCATCGGTCGGCCCTCCGGCCTGCGGAGCCTTCCGCGGGCGTCCCGCCCCGGTCGGCCTCGTCGGCGTCGATGTCGTACGCGGGGTAGTCCAGGGGCTCACCGCCCGAGACCAGCCCGGCCTCGACCTCCGACTCCGCGACGGTCGGCTCGAAGGACGTGCGCAGCGGCACCTCCTTGATGAACAGGATCGCGACGAAGGCCAGCAGCGCGAAGGGCACGGTGAGCAGGAAGATGTGGCCGACGGCGTCGCCGAACGCGTTCTCGTAGAGGGCCCGGATCGGGTCGGGCAGCGCCGCGAGGTCGGGGATGTCGCCGGTGGAGTGCTCCATCTCGGCCAGCTGCTCGGGCGTGACCCGTCCGGACGCGGCCAGCCGGCGGACGCCGGCGCCGACGTTGTCGGCCACGTCGTGGGCGAGCACGGCCCCGAGGGCCGACACGCCGACCGAGCCGCCGATCGACCGGAAGAAGGCGACGACCGAGCTCGAGGCGCCCAGGTCGGCGGGAGCGCTGGTGTTCTGCACGGCGAGGACCAGGTTCTGCATGGTCGCGCCGAGGCCGACGCCCACCAGCGCCATGTAGCCGCCCACCACGACCAGGGGCGTGTGGGCGTCGATGGTGCCGAGGAGGGCGAAGCCGCCCGTCACGAGCACCATCCCACCCACCAGCCACCGCTTCCAGACGCCGGTGCGGGTGATCACCCGGCCACTGGTGATGCTGGAGACCAGCAAGCCGCCGACCATCGCCACCGACATCAGTCCGGCCTCGGTGGGGCTCATCCCGCGGGCGAGCTGGAAGTACTGGCTGAGATAGACCGTCGCCCCGAACATGGCGACCCCGATCAGCACCGACGCCGCGGTGGCCAGCGACAGGGTCCGGTCGCGGAAGAGCCGGAGCGGGATCACCGGCTCCGCGGCGACCCGTGCCTCGACGAGCACGGCGAGGGCGACCAGGAGGAGCCCGCCGCCGACGAGGAGGACCGAGGTGCGGGAGACCCAGTCGAAGCTCTGCCCGGCGAGGCTGACCCACACGAGCACGAGGCTGATGCCGGCCATGATCAGGGTCGCGCCGGCGTAGTCGATCTTCACCGGTCGGCGTACCACCGGCAGGTGGAGGGTCTTCTGCAGCGTGACGAACGCCAGCAGCGCCACGGGCAGCATCACGAAGAAGCAGCCGCGCCACCCGAGCGGGCTGTCCACGATGAGACCGCCGAGGAGCGGCCCGCTCACCGTCGCCGAGGCGAAGACCGCCCCGATGTAGCCGCTGTAGCGACCGCGCTCGCGCGGAGGGACCATCGAGGCGATCACCACCTGGACCAGCGCCGTCAGGCCGCCCACCCCGAGGCCCTGGAAGGCGCGGGCGCCGATCAGGAAGCCCATGCTGCCGGCCAGGCCCGCGGCGATCGAGCCGAGACTGAAGATGACCAGGGCGACCTGGACCAGCAGCTTCTTGCTGAACAGGTCGGCGAGCTTGCCCCAGATCGGCGTGGTGGCGGTCATCGTGAGCAGGGTCGCGACCACGACCCAGGTGTAGCCGGTCTGGCTGCCCTCGAGATCGGTCACGATCCGCGGGAGCGCGTTGCTCACCACGGTGCTGGACAGCATCGCGACGAACATCGCGAGAAGGAGGCCGGTGAGCGCCTCCAGGATCTCCCGGTGGCTCATCTGACCGGGCGCGCTGGTGGGGGTCGATGTCATGCGGAGGGTGGTCCCGCTTCCTCACGAGGGTTGGTTGCCGACATCAACCATAAGCTGGATTGGTTGTGATCAGCAACCTTCCGTCGCCACGGGGAAGCGCACCCCGAGAAATGCGGCAGCCCGCAGGTGTGGTCGGAAGACCTCCCCCGGTGGACGGGCCGGGGTCACCTGCGGGCCGGGTGACTGCGTTGTATTCGCACGCAGCCGCGATCGTCCTGAGCTCAGACACCGGTGAAAGGGGTCCGGCTCGAAACGGCGGGCTGCTAGCGGACAGCCACCTCACGCGTCCTGAAAGAAATCATTCTTCGGACCACCTCCTTTCCCGTGTGCGACAACGGTAGGTCGCCGGTCAAGGCCGCACAACGGCATTTCCCGCGGCGGCGAACTGCGCGCGGTGCAACCGCGCGAACGCGCCGTCCCGCTCGAGCAGCTCGGCGTGCGAGCCCTGCTCCACGATCCGGCCGTCCTCCATGACGAGGATCAGATCGGCGTCGCGGATCGTGGAGAGCCGGTGGGCGATGACGAACGACGTCCGGTCGGTGCGCAGCGCGGCCATCGCCTTCTGCAGGAGCAGCTCGGTGCGGGTGTCGACCGACGACGTCGCCTCGTCGAGGATCAGCAGCGCCGGTTGCGCGAGGAACGCCCGGGCGATGGTGATCAGCTGCCGTTCGCCGGCGGAGAGGTTGGCGCCCTCGTCGTCGAGCCGGGTGTCGTAGCCGTCGGGCAAGGAGTGCACGAAGCGGTCGACGTACGTCGCCCGGGCGGCCTCGCGGATCTCCTCCTCGGTCGCGCCCGGCCGGCCGTAGGCGATGTTGTCGCGGATCGTCCCCTCGAACAGCCAGGTGTCCTGGAGCACCATGCCGACCCGGCTGCGCAGCTCGGCACGGGGCATCCGGGTGATGTCGACGCCGTCGAGGGTGATCCGGCCCGCGCGCAGCTCGTAGAACCGCATCACGAGGTTGACGAGCGTGGTCTTGCCCGCCCCGGTCGGTCCGACGATCGCCACCATCTGGCCGGGCGCGGCGACCAGCGAGAGGTCCTCGATCAGCGGCACGTCGGCGTCGTAGGAGAACGAGACCTGCTCGAACGTGACCTCCCCCGCGCCGCTGGCCGCTCCGTTCGCCACCGGGGAGGTCCCGGCCGGCCTGGTCTCCGCCGGGTCGACCTCCTCCTCGGCGTCGAGCAGCTCGAAGACCCGCTCGGCGGAGGCGACCCCCGACTGCAGCAGGTTGGCCATCGACGCGATCTGGGTGATCGGCTGGGTGAACATCCGCGTGTACTGCACGAACGCCTGCACCTCGCCGATGGTGAGCGCGCCGCTGGTCACCCGCAGTGCCCCCACGACGGCGATCACGACGTAGTTGAGGTTGCCGATCAGCATCATCACCGGCATCACCAGACCGCTGATGAACTGGGCGCGGTACGACGACTGGTAGAGCTCGTCGTTGGACCCGTCGAACTCGGCCTCCACCGCCCGTCGGCGGCCGAAGACGGTCACCAGGGCGTGCCCCGAGATCGTCTCCTCGATGTGGGCGTTGAGCCGGCCCGTCTGCCGCCACTGGCTGATGAACTGCCGCTGCGAGTGCTTCATGATCCGGCCGGTGGTCCACATCGCGAGCGGCACCGAGACCAGGGCGATCAGCGCGAGCAGCGGCGAGATCCAGAACATCATGCCCAGCACGCCGACCACCATCAGCAGCGAGGTGAGCAACTGGCTCATCGTCTGCTGCAGGTTCTGGGCGACGTTGTCGATGTCGTTGGTGACGCGGCTGAGCAGCTCGCCGCGGGGCTGCCGGTCGAAGTAGCCCAGCGGGAGCCGGTGCACCTTCTCCTCGACGTCGGAGCGCATCCGCCGGACGGTGTGCTGGACGATGTCGTTGACGAGCCAGCCCTGCAGCCAGCCGAGGACCTGCCCGCCGACGTAGATCGCCAGCGCCAGCAGGAGCACGTCGGCGACCGCGCCGAAGTCGACACCCTGTCCCGGCACCACGTCGAGGCCGCGGAGGAACTCGGCGTACTGGTCGTCGCCGCGGGCCTCTGCCGCCGCGACCACCTGCTCCTTGGTGGCACCCTCAGGCAGCCGGCCGCCGATGAACCCCTCGAACACGATGTCGGTCGCCTTGCCCAGCAGCCACGGGCCGACGGCGACGGACGCGACGGAGCCGATGCCGAGGAGCAGGACGGCGACGGCACGGCCGCGCGCCGGTCGCAGGAGGGCGAGCAGCCGCCGGGCGGAGCCGCCGAAGTCGTCGGCCTTCTGCCCCACCATCCCGCCGCCCATCGGGCCACGTCCGGGGCCCGGCCCCTGGACGACGCGCTCGGTCTGTCGCATCTGCTGCGGCGCCTGCTTTGACCCGGTCACGACGCGACCCCCTCCAGCGTGATGCCCTGCGACGCGGCGATCTCCTGGTAGGTCGGGTTGTCGGCCACCAGCTCGTCGTGGGTCCCGCGACCGATGACCCGGCCGTCCTCGAGCACCAGGATCAGGTCGGCGTCGCGGATCGTGGCGATCCGCTGGGCGACGACCAGGACCGTGGCGTCGCGCGTCACCGGCGCCAGGGCGCCGCGCAGCCGCGCGTCCGTCGCGACGTCGAGCGCGGAGAACGCGTCGTCGAACAGATAGATCTCCGGGCGCCTGACCAGGGCGCGGGCGATGGCGAGCCGCTGCCGCTGGCCGCCGGAGACCGTCGTACCGCCCTGGGCGACGGGGGTCTCCAGCTGCTGCGGCATCGCCCGCACGAAGTCGGCCGCCTGGGCGATCTCCAGGGCCTCCCAGAGCTCGGCGTCGGTCGCGTCCGGCCGGCCGTAGCGGAGGTTGGACGCGACGGTGCCGGAGAACAGGAACGCCCGCTGCGGCACCAGCCCGATCCGGGACCAGAGCAGCTCGGGGTCGAGGTCACGCACGTCGACGCCGTCGACCCGGACCGCACCGCGGGAGGCGTCGAGCAGCCGGGGCACCAGGTTGACCAGCGTCGTCTTGCCGGCGCCCGTCGAGCCGATCACGGCGACCGTCTGTCCCGGCCGAGCGCTGAACGTCACGTCGGACAGCACCGGCGCCTCCGCGCCGGGGTAGGTCAGGCCCACGCCGTCGAAGTCGAGGTGACCCGCGACGTCGACGTGCGTCACCGGCGCGGCCGGCGGCACCACCGACGAGGAGGTCTCGAGCACCTCGCCGACCCGGTCGGCGCTCACGGCGGCCCGCGGGACCATCATCAGCATGAACGTGCCCATCATCACCGACATCAGGATCTGCATCAGGTAGGCGAGGAACGCGGTGAGCGCGCCGACCTCCATCTCGCCGCTGTCGACGCGCTGGCCGCCGAACCAGATCACCCCGACGCTCGCGACGTTCGCGACGCCCATCACGACCGGGAACATCGCCGCCATCCAGCGTCCGGCACGGACCGCCACCTCGGTCAGGTCGTCGTTGGCGGCGGCGAAGCGTCGTACCTCGTGCGGCTCGCGGACGAAGGCCCGCACCACCCGGATGCCGGTGATCTGCTCGCGGAGGACCCGGTTGACGTCGTCGAGCCGGGTCTGCACCGACCGGAACGCCGGCACCATCCGCGACACGATCACCCCGATGCAGGCGAACAGCACCGGCACCACGGCGACGACGATCCAGGAGAGGCCGAGGTCCTCCCGCATCGCCATCACCACCCCGCCGACCATCATGATCGGGATCGTGACCGCCATCAGGCAGGTCATCATCGCCAGCATCTGGACCTGCTGGACGTCGTTGGTGGCGCGGGTGATCAGCGAGGGCGCGCCGAACCGGGAGACCTCACGGGCGGAGAAGCTGCCGATCCGCTTGAACAGCGCCTGCCGGAGGTCGCGGCCGAAGGCCATCGCGGCCTGGCCGCCGAACCACGCCGCCGTCATCGAGCAGGCGCCCTGCACGAGCGCCACGGCGAGCATCACCCCGCCGATCCGGACGATGTAGCCGGTGTCGCCGCGAGCGATGCCGTTGTCGATGATGTCGGCGTTGAGGCTCGGCAGGTAGAGCATCGCGACCGTCGCGGTGACCTGCAGCAGCACGATGGCGGTCAACCACCCGCGGTACGGCGCGAGGTAGCCGCGCAGCAGGCGGAGCAGCATCAGCGGTCCTTCCCGGACGGGTCCTGCCGTACGACGCCGTGGAGCAGCACGTCGACGATCTCGGCGGGGGTGAGCAGGCGGCCGTCGGCGATCTCCTGGTGGGACCCGGAGAAGGTGAGCAGCCGGAGCAGGTGCATCACACGCTCGGGAGACACGGCGAGTCGCGCGGCGTCGGGCTCGATGAGGGCGACCATCCGGGCGTTCGCCTCGCCCAGGGAGTGCTGCAGGCCGGGGTGGTCGCGAAGCTGCTCCGGCGGCGCGACCAGGCCCATGGCGCGCATCAGCCCGAAGATCGCCAGGAAGCGCTGCTGGAGGATCGACGCCATGGCCAGCAGCCGCTGCTCGAGCGGCAGCGCGCTGTCGATCTCGTCGAGCCGGCGGAGGAACTCGACCGGGTCGAAGCAGCGGGCCAGGGTCGCGTCGACGAGCTCCTCCTTGGACGCGAAGACCCGGAAGATGGTGCCCTCCGCGACCCCCGCCGCCTCCGCGATCAGCCGGGTCGTCACCGCCCGTCCGTGCTCGTAGAGCAGCGGCCGGGTCGCTGCGATCAGCGCCTCCCGGCGCTCCTCCGGGGACAGCGGCGCGGCACGGGGGGACATGCCGCCCACCCTAAGTGAGTGAGTACTCACTCACAACTCCCTTTCCGCCGACTTGGGGTTTCCGCCCCGCGACTTGGGGGTTCCGCCCCGCGACTTGGGGCTTCCGCCCGGCGAGCTGGGCCGGAGACCACAACTCGGCGGGCGCAAGGCACAACTCGGCGGGCGGAAACCCCAACTCGCGGGAAAAGGGTCACGCGGACGGCGGCGCGGCGGCAGGATCGGGGCATGACCATGGGGGCCGATGTTGACGCGCGCGCCGCGCTGGAGGCGCTGATCGAGGCGGCCGCGCCTGAGCCGCTGCCCGCGGACCAGGCGGTGGCGCTGCTGAAGCGGGCGGAGACCAGGGACGTGGAGGAGCTCGGGCGGCTGGCCTACCACGCGCTGACCGGCGTCGACCCCGGCTCCGGGGAGCCCGTGCCGCCGGCGGAGGCGCTGCCCGGCTTCCCGCCGTTCGTGGCCGAGGTGCTCAACCGGGCGATCGTCGGTCCCGAGGAGCGCAGGCCGACCCGGCAGGCCCTGCTCATCGTGCTGGAGACCGTGCCCGCCGCGGCCTGGCCGACGCGGCGGCCCGCCGAGCCGGCACCCGCCAAGCCGGCACCCGTCGAGTCCGCGACCGCCGCGGACCCCGGGCCGGTCCAGCAGGTGGCCGAGCCGCCGGTGGAGACGGTGGAGAGGGTGGAGACCGGGCCGGCCGGCCGCGGTGCCGAGGACGAGTTCCGCACGATGGTGGCGCCCCCGCACGACGTGCCGCGGTTCGAGCCGCTGTCGGGGGCCGGAGAGCTGCCCGGGCTGGACCGGGAGCGGCGCCGCCGCAGCGGGCGGCGCGGGCGGCGACGCCGCAGGCGCAGCGGCCCGATGGGAGCGGACCGCCGGCAGACGCTGGCCATGGTCGCGGCGATCCTGGCGCTCGTGGCGCTGGGGGCGCTCTACGCGGCCAACCGCCAGCCGGAGCAGCCGGTCGAGACCGGCGTCCCGGCCGAGGGAGCGCCGGCGTACGACGCTACGCCGCGGCTCGGCTGAGCAGGTCCTCGGCGGGCCGGCGGCGAAGGGTCGCGCGCGCCGCGCTCCGCGCGAGGGCGAAGCCGGCCGGGTCGAGCACCCGGCTCGCTGCCGGCCAGGCGAGCAGGAAGACGACCATGCTGGCGCACACCGCGGGGACCGTCCGGTCGACGAGGCCCGCGGCCGCGGCCGCACCCGCCGTCGCGGCCACGACCGGCAGCAGCGCCCGGCCCGGCACGACGCTGCCCGCGACCCGCGACAGCGCGGTGACCAGGATGACCGACTGGACGAGGAAGGCCAGGCAGGTGGTGACCGCCGCTGCCGTGATGCCCCAGACCGGGATCAGCCACAGGTTCAGCGCCACGTTGGTCGCGAGCGCCACGACACCCGCCAGCAGGACCACCGGGTCGGGGCGCAGGGCGAGGAGCACGGAGGCGCCGAGGTGCGCGATGCCGAACAGCACCGGCGCTGCGGCGAGGCCCAGCACGACGCCGGTGTGGGCGTACGCCGCGCCGAAGAGCAGCCCGACCAGGTCGTCGCCGCGGACGGCGAGGACCGCCCCGAACGGCAGGTACGCCGCGCACACCACGACGAACGCGCGTCGCGCCCACGTCCGCACGTGGTCGGCGTCGTCCGGCCGGCTCGCGACCACCGGCATGTAGGCCCGGGAGAGCGTCCAGCTCACGAAGAGCACCGACTCGAAGACCCGGTAGCCGGCACCGTAGACGCCGACGGCCGTGGTGCCGAGCAGCAGCCCGATCAGGGCCGCGTCGAGCCGGAAGATCCCCATGCTGGCGACCGCCCCCAGCCCCATCACCGGCGCAGCGGCGAGCACCAGCCGCGCCTCGCGGCCGCTGCCGCGCACCCGCAGGCGCGCCCCCGCACGGCGCGCCGCGACGTACATGCCGACGGCACCCACCGTGGTGCCGAGGAGGTAGCCGAGCGCACCGGCCAGGGGCTCGCCGGTCCTGAGCAGGGCCGCCGCGGTGAGCAGCAGCGCGGAGAACCGCTGCACCACGAGCACCACCGCGGAGAGCTGCTGCCGCTGCAACGCGCCACAGGCGGCCCGGGAGGCGTCGGTGAAGGTGTCGACCAAGCAGCTCGCCACCAGGACCACCACCGTCGTGGCGGCGTCGGCGCCCATCGTGGCGAACAGCACCGGCGTGGCCACGCCGAGCACCGCAGCGGAGAGCACCGCCCGGATCGCCACCAGGGCGCCGAAGCACCGGTCGAGCAGGTCCGGTCGAGCGCTGCCCAGCTGCACGACGCGGGAGTCGAGGTCCAGCGAGGACACCACCGCGAGCAGCAGGCCGAGGCTGAGGCCGAAGGAGAGCAGGCCGAACTCGGCGACGCCCAGGAGCCGGGCCATCAGCAGGAACATCAGGAAGGTGGCGACCTTCCCCAGCAGCTCCGACACCCCGAGCGCCAGCACCGTGGCGCCGGTACGACGCAGCGCGTCGTGCCGCCCGACGGCCTCGGTCATCGCGCGACGAGCCGGCGGACCGCGGCCTCCGGCAGCGCCGCCTTGACCCGGCGCCGGGCCGCCGACTCCCACGCGTCGACCGTCGTGACCACGGCATGCGACACGGCACGCAGCTCGACCCGGCGCAGCTCCGCATTGCCGAACTTGGAGTCGGTCCGCCCCCGGAGCCAGTCGAACGTCGTGACCGACGGGTCCTCGGCGGCCGCCGCCACGGCGAGCAGGTCGCAGACCACGCCGCCGCGATAGGCCTGCAGGTCCTCGGCGACGCGGCCGTCGTAGAGCCGGTGCGTGTCGCCGTCGAGGACGGCGAGGCCGTAGCCGGCCGCCCGCCCGTCCACGGCGAGCAGATGGATCCTCGCACGCCCCTCCCCCACCAGCCTCCGGACCACGGCTTCGTAGAACGCCAGCACCTGCGGGTCGTCGAGGTGGCTGCGTCGCCCCGACGCGTGGTCGCGGCGGCGGCGCAGCTCCACGACCGCAGGCAGCCACCGCTCGAGCGCGGGCAGGTCCTCGACCACGACCGTCTCCCAGCCGCGGCCGTCGGCCTCGATCCGGTTGATGGCGTTGTTGAGCTTCTTGCGCCGGTTGCGGCTCAGGACGTAGTCGGTGCCCACCCCGCTGATCCGGGGCATCGGCGGCCCGGCGTGCACCGAGGCGTGAGGCAGCCGACCGAGGAGCGCCGCGAGGACCGGGGCGTCCTCCGCGAGCTGCCCGAGCGACAGCGACCACCGCCGCTGGCCGGCGAGCCAGGTCGCGATCGCGTCCGCCAGCGCCTCGGCCGCCCGCAGGTCGGCGTGGAAGAGCTGGCCGTAGTCGTTGAGGTCGCCGCCGAGCAGCTCGACCCGGCGCACCCCGCGGCGGCCGGCGACGGCGAGCGCGGCGACCGCGACCGGCTCGTCACCCGCGCTGACCGTGACCACGACCGGCTCCGCGGGAAGGTGCCGTGCGGCGGCGTCGAGCCAGGCGGCGGAGGTGCAGAACGCCTCACTGTGCCGGTCGACGAACTCGGAGAGCTCGGCCAGCCGGGCCACCGCCCGGTCACCGAGCGCGACGTCGGACGCGAGCAGGGGGGTCATCGGATCTCCTGGGGGTCGGGGACGAGCCCGGCGGCCCATCGTCGGGCGTCGAGCCAGCGGGCTCGGCGACGCGCTGCCTTGGTGGGGTCGAGCTCACGCGGCGGCACGGTCACCTCGGTGGCGTAGGTGCGCAGCGCCAGCCAGCGCAGCTGGACCCCGAGGGCCGGCCGCTGACGAGCGGCGACCGAGTCCACGAGCAGGCGCCATGCGGCGTGGGCGGTCTCCGCCTCCTGCAGGTCGACGACCAGCCGCACGAAGTCCTGGTGGCGCGGCCCGACGGCGGTGAACTCCCAGTCGATGACGGTGACGTGGCCTGCTGCGCTCGTGTTCAGGACGTTGGCCCGGTGGTAGTCGTTGTGGCTGGTGACGTCATGGGGCAGCGCCTCGAACGCGGTGCGCGCAGCGGTCAGGGTCCGCGGGTCGATGCCGGCCCGCACCAGGCGGGCCACCCGGGTCGGGACCGTACGACGCGGGGCGCGCCAGGTCGCGCCCCGGGTCGTGAACCGCGGATGCGGCAGCCGCTGGATCCGGTGCGACATCTCGAGGGCCGCGGCGACGTACTGCGCCGACTCCGCCGGGTCCTCGTGGACACGACGGCTCACGAGCCATCGGTCGGCGGCGTCCTTCGCGACCGTCTCGGCCGTCGGGATCCCGTGGCGCGTCGCCCAGGCGCGGCCCTCGACCTCCCTGCGGATCCGCAGCACGTCGCCCGGCTCCTCGGCCTCGTAGACGACCAGCTCGGGGTCCCGTCGATAGCTCCTCAGCTCGCTCACCGGCTCACCCCGCCGCCAGGTCGACGAGGACCCGTGAGCGCCGGTCGAACCACGCCAGGGTGTGCTCGACCCCGTCCGCCAGGTCGAGCTCGGGCCGCCAGCCCAGCAGCCGACCGGCCCGCTCGCTGCGGGTGTAGGCCCCGACGGAGTCCCCCGGGCGCCGCGGCGCCTCCACCACCGGCACCCGGCGTCCGGTGACGTCCTCGAACGTGGCGACCAGCTGGCGGACGGTGGTGCCCCGACCGGTGCCCAGGTCGATCGCCGCGGACGGTGCGCCGTCGAGCGCGCGGTCGAGGTCCTCGACGGCCGCGACGTGGGCGCGCGCGAGGTCCCACACGTGGACGTAGTCGCGGATGCCGGTGCCGTCGACCGTCGGGTAGTCCACGCCGGTGATCGTGAACGGCGTGCCGGTGCGGTGGGCGCGCACGAGGGCACCGAGCGCGTGGCTGGGGCTGCTGGCCGGGAGACCCGTGCGCAGCAGCGGGTCGACGCCGACCGGGTTGAAGTAGCGCAGCGAGAGCACCCGCAGCTCCGTCGCCGCAGCGACGTCGGCGAGCATCCGCTCGGCCACAGCCTTCGTGCGGGCGTAGGGGCTGGTGGGGTTCCAGGGTGCGGACTCGTCGACGGTCAGGTCGGGTCCGGGCTCGTAGATGGACGCCGAGCCGCTGAACACGACGTCGGTCACCCCGCAGTCGAGAAGCGTCTCGACCAGGGACAGCGTGCCGACGACGTTGGTGCGGTAGTAGCCGGCGGGCGCGGCCACCGACTCCGGCACCACCACGCGGGCCGCGCAGTGCACCACTGCGCTGATCCCCGGGTGCTCGGCGACGATGCGGCGGAGGAGCCGGCGGTCCGCCACGTCGCCGACGTACGCGGTGTGGCCGCGGAGGAACTCCCGCCGCCCGGTCGACAGGTCGTCGAGCACGACGGGGCGGTGGCCGGCGTCACCGAGGGCGGACACGACGGTGCTGCCGATGTAACCGGCACCGCCGGTGACGAGGACGTCCATGTCAGCGACACCTCCACGGCACGTGGGGGCGTACGCCGGGAGGCAGCGCGTAGGCGACCACGCGGTCCAGGCGCAGGGACCGGGGCACGGGGTGGAACAGGTGGAGCCGGACCTCTCCGGTGCGGTCGGCGCCGAGGCAGAACCGCCCGGAGATCACCTGGCTCACCCGGCCGTCCGGACCTGCGAGGAACGCCTGGACGGCCACGTAGCGGACCGGCGCCCGGCCGCGGGCGGCCAGCCGGGCCACGACCACGGTGTCGTCGGCGCGCCGCTCCAGCCGCGGGCGCCGCACCGCCACCCGCGGCACCGCACGCTCCGCCGGCTCCGCGGACACGGGCTCGACCTCGACGGCGGCGACGTCACGGGCCGACGGTCCCAGCTCCGCGAACAGCCCGAAGCTCCTGCCCGGCGGCAGTCCGACGACGGTGCAGCAGACGTCGCGCTCGGACCCGGTCGTGGACACGACGGTGGCGCCCGACTCGTCGAGGGCGGTGATCCGCACGCGCAGCTCCTCGATGACCTCCGTCGACCGGTTGCGCACCTCGACCGCCAGCTGGCCGCTGGCCCGTCCCCACGACACCACCTCGAGGATCGGCACGGACCCCGCGTCGTCGGGGTCCGTCGGGTCCGGCGTCTCGACCTCCTGGGCCGGGCCATCGGGCGAGGCGCTCACGGCGGGGGTGGCCGGGCTTCGGCCGGCTCCGCCGTCCCCGTCGGCGCCCGTCATCAGCAGGTAGCCGGCCACGATGCCCAGGACGATCAGCGCGAGTCCGGCGTAGACGGGCCAGCGACGACGCCGGTTGTCGCTCCAGGGACTCATCGGGTTCCTCCTGCGGTGACGTGGGGCGCGTCGGCGCGGGCGGCGACGCGGACGTAGAGCTCTCGGTAGCGGTCGACCATCAGCCGGCTGCCGAAGCGCTCCGCCACCAGCGCGCGACCGCGCTCGGCGAGCAGTGCGCGCAGCTCGGCGCTGCCGACCACGTCGCGGAGGGCCGCTAGCAGCGCAGGGGCAGAGCCGGGGGCGACGAGCAGTGCCGCGTCGCCGAAGTGCTCGTCGACCCCGGCGACGCGGGACGCCACCACCGGGAGGCCGGCCGCCATCGCCTCCAGCACGGCGATCGGCAACCCCTCCCAGTCGGTGGGCAGCACGAGGAAGTCGCTGGCCGCCAGCAGCCGGCCGACGTCGGACCGCTCCCCCAGCCGTCGTACGACGCCTGCGAGGCCGTGCCGCGCGACGGCAGCGTCGATCCGGGGCCGGTTGGGGCCGTCGCCGGCCAACAGCAGCAGCGCGCGCCCGTCGAGGTGCCGCCAGGCCTCGAGGAGCAGGTCGTGGCGCTTCTGGTCCACCATCCGGGCGAGGCAGAGACCCACGACCGCGTGCCGCGGCAGGCCGAGGTCGGCCCGGGCGCTCTCACGGTCGCAGCAGTCGGGCGGCGGCACCGCGTTGGGCACCACCTCGATCCGCGACTCCGGGAATCCGGCGCCGACCAGCTGCTCGGCGAGGTGGGGCGAGACGGCGACGACGCGGTCGGCGGCCCGGCGCAGCAGCCGGGCCGCCCGCGGGAGCTCCGCAACCGGGACGCCGTGCAGCGTGGTGAGCACCGGGACCTGTCGGCCGAAGGCCAGACGGGCGACGAGCGTGGCCTTCGGGTTGTGCGCGTGCACCAGGTCGGGCCGGTCGACCGCCCGCAGCCGTCGCACCGCAGCCGCCAGGGCGCGCGGTCCGCGACCGGCGAGCGGGACGGGCAGGTGTCCGACGCCCGCCGAGCGCAGCTCCGCGACGCGGTGGCCGGGCGTGCTCGCGACCGCGACGCGGTGGCCGTCCGCCACGGCCGCGGCGGCCAGCGTCACCGCGACCACCTCGGCGCCGCCGACACCCAGCTCGGCGATGACCATCTGCACCCTCATCCGGCCACTCCCGCGTAGATCTCGAGCAGCGACCTGACGGTGTGCTCGATCCCGAACTCGGTGGCCACCCGTGCCCGACCGGCGGCCCCGAGGCGGTGTCGCAGGGCTGGCCGGCCGGCCAGCAGCGCCAGCGCGGCCGCCAGGTCGGCCGGTGAGCCGGGCGGGACGAGAAGACCGTCGCGGCCGTGGCGGACGATCTCGGGCACGCCACCGACCCGCGTGGCCACGACGGGCAGGCCGCACGCCATCGCCTGCAGCAGCGCCATCGGGCACGCCTCCGCCGCGGAGGGCAGCACGAACACGTCGCCCGCACGCAGGTGCGGCGCCGGATCGGCGCAGTGGCCGGTGAGCCGCACGCGGGCGCTGCTGCCGGCTGCGGCGGCCGCGGCCTCGATGCGCGGCCGCTCCGGTCCGTCGCCGACCAGCACCAGCTCCACCTCCGGCACCAGCGCCGCCGCGCGCACCAGGTCGGGCACCCGCTTGACCGGCTGCATCACGCCCAGCCAGACGACGCGGACCGTCGGAGTCTCCGATGCGGTGGTCGTCGGGGGCTCGCGGAGCCAGGAGGGCCCCACCCCGTTGGGCACGGCGTGGACGCGGTCCGCCGGGACGCGGACGTGGTCGCGGGCGTAGCCGGCCAGCGCCGCGCACGGCGTCACCACGGCCGACCGGGGAGTCGCGGCGAGCAGCCGCTCCAGCCGCAGGTAGGCCCAGCGGTCGCCCCGCCGCCGAGCGGCGACCTCGAGGTTGCCCGGGACCAGTGCGGCCAGCTGGTCGGGCACGCCGTGCAGCGTGTAGACCGACGGCCTGCCCTGCCGCGCCGCGAGCAGCCGGCCGACCAGGCCGGCCCGGCGGTCCTGCAGGTGCAGGACGTCCGGCGCGACCCGGCCGACGACGCCGGCGGCGGCGCGGGCGCCGGCCAGGTCGTGCCTGCTGCGGACCGCGACCCGGTGGGTCCGCACACCGGACCCCGCCGCGACCGTCAGGTGCTCGCCCGGCGGCCCGGCCAGATGGCTGTCGTGGCCCTGTCGGGCGAGCTCGACGGCCACCTCGACCGCGTGGTCGACCGGTCCGCCGCGCGTCTGGGTCAGCAGCTGGAGCACCCGCACGCCGCTCACCCCGCCTCGGCCCGCGGACGGGCCGGGTCGAGGGCGATGCCGAGGGCCGCCAGCAGCCAGACCGGCAGGTAGAACTGCTCGCTGAGGAAGCAGGCGGCCACCAGGGTGCCGGCGAAGCCGACCAGCACGGCGTCGCCGAGCCACCGCAACTGGGGGCGGCGGCGGGCGCGGGCGGCCCCGCGGACGCCGTAGCCGAGGACGGCGAGGAACGCGACCAGGCCCACGATGCCCAGCTCGGCGCTCACGTCGAGGTACATCTGGTGGGCGACCGTCTGGTCGACGGACACGACGCCCGCGGGCACGAACTCCCCGCGGGCCGCGGCGAACCCGCCCGGGCCCTGGCCCAGCAGCGGGCGGTCGGTGGTCATCGCCGCCGCCATCGACACCGTGGTGAGCCGCAGGTCCACGTTGGCGGCGGCGACGTGCTCCTTCTCCGCGAGGCTGCGCGTGACGACGTCCGCGTGGGTCAGCCACAGGGCGCCGACGGCGGCCACGGCGACCGCCGCCACGGCGAGGGCCACCGTGGCCCGGAGCGCGCCGAGGACGACGGCGACCGCGGCCATCACGACGAGAGCGATCACGGCTCCGCGGGAGAACGTGGCGAGCGTGCCGACCACCAGCACGCCGCCGGCCGCGGCGAGCACGAGGACGGGCAGCCGACGTCGGGCGACCAGCAACAGCGCCAGTGCCGCGACCAGGAAGAACGCCAGGTCGTTGGGGTCCGCGAGCGGTCCGGACGCTCGGCCGCCCCGGCCGAGGAAGCCCAGCAGCCCGACCGCGGCCGCGGCGGTGCCGGACGCCGCGAACACCAGGGCCAGCCGCGTCGCGAAGGTCACCGGGTCCGGCCGGGCCCGCCGCACGGTGTCGACGAGCACCACCACGACCAGGGCGTACGACGCATAGCTGACCGCGTGGTCGAGGCCCGCCCGCGGATCCGCTCCGCGCGCCACGAACGAGCCGAGCACGGTGAGGGCGAGGGCGCCGACGGCGTACACGCCCGGGTGCCGGAGCGCGACCCGCGGCTGGTGCGCCAGCCGCACCAGCCAGGAGAAGAACAGGAGCGCGCCCACCGCCTTCACCGCGCCCGGGTGGACCTCGCGCAGGAGGTCGCCGAACGGCTCGACGGCGACGAGGGCGAGGGCGGCCCACTCGATCCGCGCCACGGCGATCGCCACGGCGGCCGCGGCCACGACCGCGACCAGGGTCGCGCGGGGCGCCAGCACCGCGGCGGTCGCGCCGCCGAGGCCGGCCGCGATCGCCGCCGCCGTCACCGCGGCCCGACCGGCCCAGTCGGTACGGGCCCAGTCGAAAGTGGCCCGGTCGGCCGGGACCAGGCTGCGGTCCAGGAACAGGAGCGTGGCCGCGTAGGCGACGGTCGCCGCGACTCCGACGACGGCGAGCGTGACCATCGACACCGGCGGCAGGACCGGCAGGCGCAGCAGCGCCAGGGCGCTCGCGGCCATGACCACCGCCGCGGCGGCGACGGGGGCCAGCCGACGCGCCAGGGTGCGGACCAGCCGCGCCCACAGCGCGGGCGGCACCCGGCGGCCGACCACCAGCACGGCGGCGACCAGCGTCACCAGCCCCGCCGCCAGCTGGGCCGCGGCCACCGCGGTGACCCCGCTGTCGACGTAGCGCACCAGGAGGACGAGGAGGACGCCGACGTGCAGGGCGCCCAGGCCGAGGACGTCGGAGGTCCGGCCCACCGACCTGAGCGCGACGAGGAGGAGCTCCAACGCGCTCAGCACCAGGCCGTAGCCGGCGAGCCACCGCAGCGCCGGGACCGCGGCCGACCACTGCTCGCCGAGGAGCTGCAGCTGCGGCGCCAGGACGAGCACGGCGACGTACGCCGGCACCACCACCGCGTGCAGCACCACCGCCGCGTCGACGACCGACCGCCACAGCGCGTCCCCACGCATCCGGCACAGGTGTGCGAACACCGCGCCGCCGATCACCATCGCGATCAGCAGGTAGGGCAGGTAGGCGATCCGGAAGGCCATCGAGTAGACGCCCACGTCGTGGACGCCGAGCCGGTTGGCGATGAGGAGGTAGTCGACGTTGAGCACGAGCAGCGCGAGCAGCCCGCTGCCGGCGAGGCTGACGCCGTACGACAGCAGCGTGGCCGCGTCGCGGCGCGACCAGCCGAGGCGGACCAGCGGCCGGAGCCGCCACACCAGCAGCAGGGACACCAGCGCCTGGGCGACGGTTCCGTAGACGAGGGAGAAGGCACCCTCACCCGACGCCAGTGCGGCCACGGTGACCACGGCGCCGACCAGGTTGCCCGCGATGTCGGGTAGCACCCGCCGCCGGAAGTCCAGGGCCCGGCGCAGCAGCTCGCAGCTCACGCCGGCGACGGAGGCCAGCGGCACGGCGAGGACGACGCCGCGGAACACCTCCGCGCCGGCCTCCCCCACGCTCAGCAGCGTGCTGAGCCAGGGCGTGGCGAGCCACACGAGCGCGACGAGGGCCATCGAGGTGGCCAGCGCCACGGTGACGGCCGTGCGCGCCGCCCGCTCGGCGTCCCCACGGAAGTGCACCAGCGCGGTGCTGGTGCCGAGGCCCGCGACGACGGTCGTCACGTTGAGCACCACGGCTCCGAGCGAGATCACGCCGAACGCGTCAGGCTCCAGCACGGCGGCGAAGACGAGGAGGACCGCGGTCTGCGCCGCCTTCGACACGACCGCGCCGACCGCCAGCCAGCCGGCACCGGAGACCGGACCCGAGACGGGAGCCGGCTCCTCGGGCGCGCGCACGCCCCGGTCCGGCGACCGCACGGCGGGCGCCGGGTCGGGCGCCAGGTCCGGCGCGAGCATGGTCATGCCCCTCTGGTGCGCGCGGGGGCGCGCATTGATCCAGCGGTCACCGGCGCGGCCGCCGCTCACCGGCGGCGGCCGCCGCGAAGGCCCTCATCGCCGGCTTGGCGCGCAGGTCGGGGTGGAGCAGCCCGAAGCCGTCCTGGTAGGCGTCGGTCGGCCCGTCGATGTCGCGGTACCAGATGATCGGTCCGACGTAGGGGTACTCCGCGCGGACCAGCTCGACCGCCTGGGCCAGGAACCGGGCCTGCGTGCGCGGGGACACCGAGCGGTCCCACGGGTTGCCCCGGTTGTCCGGTCCGGACGACCAGCCGAGCTCGGTGATCCAGATCTGCTTGTCGGCGTCCCCCCACCGCTCCATCACGGCCCGCACGGCCGGCGTGTGCGTGAGCCGCCAGACCGCGCCCACCGACGGCGTGTCCGGGGCGGCGTCGCTGGGCCCCACGTAGGGATGGGTGGCGAGCGCGTCGAAGCAGTCACCGGCTCCCGCGGCGTACGCCTCCTCGAGCCAGGCGTCGTCGTTGTACATCAGCCCGCCGAACAGGACCGGGGAGTCGTCGTGCCGCTTGACCGCGGGATAGGCCGCGCACAGCAGCCGGGTGTACGTCGCCGGGTCGGCACCGGCGAAGAAGGTGTCGAAGTTGGGCTCGTTCCAGACCTCCCAGGCGGCGACGTCGTCGCCCCAGCGCTGCGCGGCCCTGCCGATCGCCGCCGCGTAGTCGGCCGCGTCGTCGGGCGGTGCGTGCAGGCTCCCGGTGGCCGACGCCCACGGCGGCGTGAGCCACAGGTCGAGGATCACCCGCAGCCCCCGCTCGCGCGCGCCCGCCAGGACGGCGTCGATCAGGTCGACGTACCACTGGTCGAACGCCCCGGGGCCTCTCGGCTGCAGCGTGGCCCAGCCGACGTCGACCCGGACCCAGCCGGCGCCGGCCTCGGCGAGGCGGTCCATCACGGCGAGCGCGGGTGCCGGGTCCGACCCGTGGTGCGCCGAGAGCTGCACGCCCAACCCGCTGTCGGCGCGGCGCCGCGACGGCTCCCGGTCCGATGCGTCGGACCGCTCCTCCTGCGCGGCGGGCCGGGTACGGTCGGCGTCCGGCAGGGCGTCGGTCTGGGTGGGCACCCGCGAGCCGAGCAGCCACACGCCGAGCGCGGCGACGGCGAGGACGACGGTCGCGCGAACCAGCACCCGGCTCATCGGGATCCCCCCAGCTCGGCCGGCACGTCGGGCACCGGCGCGGCGCGGCCGAGCAGGTCGTGCGCGGCGCGGCGTACGGCGGGGAGGCGGCCACTCACCCGACGCGCGGCCGGGTAGAGCCGGCTCAGCTTGACCCGGAAGGTGCGCATCGTGTCCGACGCGTTGACGTCGACGCGCGGCACCGAGAGGTCGTCGCAGCCGTCGTGGACGGCGAACCCCGCCTCGTAGCCGGCGGCGCGCACGGCGGCCCGGGCCCGGGCGTCGTGGGTGCCGTAGGGGTAGGCGAACGAGCGGATCGGCACGTCCAGCAGCGACTCCAAACCGTGCCGGGTCTGGGCGGTCTGCCGGCGCAGCTCGTCGTCCGGCACGGTCGTCAGGTCGCTGTGGTCGAGCCCGTGCGCGCCGATGGCCATGCCGTGCGCGGCCACCGACCGGAGCTCGGCGGAGCCCATCAGCGGATGCCGGTCGCGGGGGGCGAGCCAGCTCGACCAGCCACCGACCAGGCCCGCCGGGACGTAGAGGACGCTCGGCACCCCGAAGGAGGCGAGCACCGGGGCGGCGTGCTCGCCGACGCCGACGTAGCCGTCGTCGAAGGTGATCAGCACCGCCTTGGGCGGCAGCGGCGCTCCCCGCAGCCCGGCGAGGTAGACGTCCTCGGAGATGGGGACGAAGCCCGACTCCAGGAGATGCTCCACCTGGTCGCGGAACGCAGCGGGACTCACGAACATCCCGTGCGGGTCCCGGGCCGTCGGGACCCGGTCGACGCCGTGATACATCAGCACCCGCACCGGCGGCCTGCTCATGAGCTGCGCTCCCGGATCCGGTAGAGGCCGCCGGCCAGCAGCAGTGCGGCGAGCGCGAGCAGGGCGGCGACGTACAGGTGGCGCGGCGGGTCGGCGCTGACCCCGGCGGTCCCGGCCTCGACGACCACGACGACCTTGGCGGTCTCGTCGCTCCGGCCCAGCTGCTCGGCCCGGCGGGCCAGTCCGTTGGCGACGTCGACGGCGGCGTCGCGGTCGGTCGATGCCGTCTCGATCCGGATCGTCGCGGTGCCGGTGTCCTGGGTCGCCGAGACCGTCACCTCCGGGCGGCTGCCGGAGCGGAGCAGACCGTCGACGACCTCCGCGGTGGTCTCCTTGGCCCCGAGGAGGACGCCGTACTCGTGCGCCTGCATCTCGATGCTGTCCGCCGACTGCTCGGCCGTCAGCGGGCGCAGTGCGATCGCGCTGCTCGCGGTGTAGGTGGTCGGGATCAGCAGGATCAGCTGGACGCCCAGCGCGACCAGCAGGCCGAGCCCGATGACGAGCAGTCCCACGTGGCGCCACCTCTCTCGCTGCTGCTGCGCCTCTCCTGCGGTCATCACCATGGGCTCGTCCTGTTCCGATGAAGGGCGGCGGCCCCGTGCTGCGGGTCGCCGACGGTCGTGGGGTCGTCGTCGTCCGGTCCGGACGTCTCCACCACGGCGGCCATGCCGAGGAGGGTCCAGACGAGGGCGGCGACGATCGGGTTGCGCAGCGGCATGTCGAAGGAGCCGTGGACCGCCACCGCGGTCAGGGCGGCGACCACCGCGACGTTGCGGGTCCGGGCCCCGTCGCGGCCGGCGGCGGGCGGCCCGGCGAGCAGCTGCCGGCGTACGGCGACGACGCAGCCGGCGACGACCAGGACGCCGAGCGCCAGGCCGACGACACCGCGGTCGGCGAGCACGGTCAGCAGCAGGTTGTGGGGGTGGTCGGCCGGGTCCGCCGAGACGGTGCTGACCGAGTCGCCGGCAGCGCTGTTGAAGCCGCCGGGCCCGACGCCGAACCAGGGATGGTCGGTCGCCTGCCGCCAGGCCTCGGCCCAGGTGAGCGGCCGGTCGTCGTACTGATTGCCGGTCGGGTCGCCGAGGCTGCGGATCCGCTGCCCGAGCACCCCGAGCACCGCCGCGTCCGGCGGTACGGCGAGCGCCGCGAGGCAGGTCGCCGCGACCGCGGCGGCCGCCGTCGCCAGGGCCCGGCGGGTCCGCGGCTCGCAGACGGCGAGCGCGACCAGCGCGACCAGCGCCCCGATCCACGCCCCGCGCGACATGCTGAGCACGCACGCCGCGGCCAGGCACCCCACCGCGCCCGCCAGCAGGACGCCGCGACGCCGCGACGCCGCGGTCACCGCGCAGGCGACGCCGAGCGGCAGCAGGGCCGCGCAGAAGACACCGAGCTCGTTGGGCTGCGCGAACGGTCCGGTGAGCCGGCCGTCGACCACGTTCCCCGCCTCCGCCGCCCGGAGGGAGCCCGCCGACACCAGCGCCATGGCGGCGACGACGCCGCCGACGGCGACCAGCAGCTCGGCGAGGTCGCGCTGGCCCCGCCCGTGCTGGCCGGCCACAGCGATCGCCAGCGCGTAGCCCAGCGTGACGACCGAGAGCACCAGCAGCGGGATCGAGCGGTCGGGGTCGACGCCGCCCGCAGTGGAGACCACCGCAGCGGCGAGCCCGAGGCCGGAGCCCAGGAGCACGATCGAGGCGGGCAGCCGCACCTCGTCGCGGACGACCAACAGGACGGCGATCGACGCCGGCACCGCCGTCGCGACGTAGGAGAGCCGCAGGCCCAGCGCGGGCACGGCGACGTCCCCGAAGGGAAGCAGCACCACGGCGAGGCCGATCGTCAGCGGGAGGACCTGCGCGGCCCTCGAGCGAGCCGGCCTCGCCTGCGCTCGGGCGGTCAGGGGCACGGTGTGCTCCCCCGGCGACGGGCGGCCGCGCTCAGCGCGCCGTAGGCCTTCACCAGGTCGCGGGCCACGGCCAGCGGCGGCACCAGCGCGGCGGTGGCCAGCGGCCGGGGACCGCGCAGCGCGCGGGCGAGCGGCAGCGAGAGGTAGAGAGCGGCGCCGGCGGCCACCGCCGACCGGGCCGACGGCCCGCCGCGGACCGCGGCGCCCGCGGCGGCGGTGTAGGCCACCGCCCGGGCGAGGTCGCGTCCCATCAGCCGCGCGTCGAGCGAGTTGCCGCTGCCCTCGCCGTACCGCCGGAGCATGCGGAGGTTGGCGCGGAGCGTCGGGCGCTGGGCCCAGTGGACCTCCGCGTCGCGGACGAGGCCCGCGCTGTGGCCGGCCGCGACGACGCGCCGGCCGAACAGGACGTCCTCCCCCGTCGCGAGGTGCTCGGGGAACCCACCCGCGGCCCGCCAGGCACTGCGGGTGAACGCCACCGAGCGGCCGGTCGGCATCGAGGCGTCGAAGGCCCGCCCGAACAGCCGCCCGTAGGCGCGCACGAGCGGTGTCCGGCGCCCGGCCTCCTCGATCGAGGGGTAGCCGACCGCCACCAGCGCGAGCTCCCACGGCCTCTCCCCCAGCACCCGGTAGGTGCCGGTCCACAGCCCGACCTCGGGGTGGCGATGGCAGGCGCGGCGCATCGCGTCGAGCCAGCCCGGGACGGGCACGCAGCCCGCGTCGGTGCACGCGATCAGGTCGTGCCGGGCGAGCGCGATGCCGACGTTGCGTCCCCGGGAGATGCCGGCGCCGGGCTCGACCACGACCCGCACCCGGGGGTCGGCCTCCGCGGCCCGCCGGGCCACCGACGCGGTGCCGTCGGTCGACCCGCCGTCCACCACCACCAGCTCGTCGCCGTCGGCCAGCTGCGGCACGATGGCCGTCAGCAGGTCGGTCAGCCCCTCCACGTCGTCCAGCACGGTCGTCACCACGCTCATCGGCGGCGTGGTGACCCGCAGCCCGGCGCCCGGCCGGTCGGCGGCCCGACCGAGGAAGTCGGCGAGGATCCCGGCGGCCTCTCCGGCGGCCGGGAAGGCCTGCGCCCGCTCGCGCCCGGCGGTCGAGAGCCGGCGGCGGGTTCGCTCGTCCGCCAGTGCCGCCAGCACCCGGGCGACCGCGGCGGGGCTCTCGGGCGGTACGGCGACGCCTCCGCCGCCCACGAGCGCGTCCACCGGGGGTACGGCGACCACGGGCACGCCGCCGGTGATCGCCTCCAGGGCGGTCATGCCGAACCCCTCGCGGTACCACGGGAGGTCGGGGCTCGGCCGGGTCAGCACCGCGACGGCGTCGAAGGCGGAGACGACGCGGCCGAGGTCCGGCACCTCGCCGAGGAGGCGGAGCCGGTCGGCGACGCCCAGGTCGGCGGCCAGCTTGACCAGCCGGTCCTGCTCGTCGGGCTCGCTGGGGTCGTGGATGCCCGCCACCGCCAGCACCCACCGCTCGGCGCCGGGCTCGGCGAGGGCACGGACGGCGTCCTCGATCCCCTTGTTGCGGGCGAGGCGGGCGGCCATCCCGAGCACGAGATCGCCGTCGTCGACGCGCAGCCCGAGCCGCGCCCGCGCCTCCCCGGTGGGCACCGGGTCCGGCATCCGGGGCGGGTTCAGCACCAGCGGGTTGCGGGCGGCACGCCCCTCGAGCAGCCACCGGCTGGTGGCCAGCTGTCCGTCGGTCAACCGGTCCAGCAGGGCGACCGGGCGACCGGCGAACGAGGCGTCGTGGCGCACCCACACGACGGGGATGCCGAGCAGGCGGGCGGCCGGCGCGGCGACGAGCGCCGCCTTCACGCCGTGGGCCACGACCACGTCGGGCTCCGTCCTGCGCAGCTCGGGCACGGCTCGCGCCGCCAGCGCGAGAACCTGCAGCGCGGTGCGCCGGTCGGGCAGGGTCCGCACGGACCAGCCGCGACGACGCCACTGCGCCGCGGTCGGCCCGCCGCCCAGCCCGAGCACGCGCACCTCGAGCCGGTCGGAGGCGTCGGCGAGGTGCAGCTGCCACCGCTCGGCGCCACCGAGGACCCCGCCCTGCTGGACGACCGTCACCCGCAGCGGGTCGGCCGCCGCCGGGCGGGCGCGCGCCGCCGCCATCGCGCCGCGCTCCGACCTCGTCACGCCCGGCTCCGGCGGGGGCGGCGCGAGCGGCGGACCCCGATCAACACACTGCCCAGGACCCGCAGCCGGATGCCCCGGAGGTGCTCGGCCGCCCTGCGCACGAAGCGCGGGTGCACCGTCCCGGCGGGCACCACCATGAGCAGCGCGCCGTGGATCGCCATGATCCGCGCGTCCTCCGAGGTCGGCACCGGTGCCGCGTGCACGATCACCACGTCGTAGCCGTCCTCGGTGTCCTCCAGGAGGCCGCGGAACCGCATCTCCAGCAGGCTGGGCGCGGCGAGGTGCGCGTCGCCGAGCGGCAGCACGTCGACCATCTCGACCGGCCCCTCGCGCACCGCGTCCTCGAGCGCGGTCTCGCCGGTGAGCACGTCGTACAGGCCCGGCTCGCCGGAGGCCGAGAGCGCGGGGTGGACCGGGCCGCCCTCGCGGTCGGCGTTGACCACCAGCACGCGGTGGCCGACCTCCGCGAGCGCGGCCGCGAGGTTGACCTCGGTCCATCCCGCCCACGGGTCCGACCCGCTCGCCGAGGTCACGACCAGCAGCCGGGTGGGATCCTCGGCACTGGCGAACTCGACGGCGATCCGCAGCGCCCGTACCGCCTGGAACTCCTCGGACCAGAAGTCGACCGCGGAGACCCCGTGCGGGTCCGCCGGACGGGGCACGACGCCGAGCACCGCCGTCTCGGAGATCTCGCCCATCTCCTCCGGCTCGTTCACCGTGCGGAACACGCGGTCGGCCACGACGGCTCCGGCGATCGCCAGGAGCACGGCCAGGACCAGGCCGGCCAGCACCGTGATCGGAATGTCCGGCGAGCTGAAGTGCTCAGGCACCACGGCGTGCTCGGTGACGTGGTAGTCGAACGCGCCGCTGCTGGCGTCGTGGGTGGGCAGCAGCTCGACGATCAGGTTGGCCGCCTCGGCGGCGCGTTCGGGGTCGGTGTCGGTGACCGACACCTGGATGATCACGGTGTCGGGGACGACCTCGCCGTCGACGTCGTCGAGCAGCTCGTCGGCGGAGCGGTCGTCGATCCGCTCGGCGACGTCGTCCAGCAGCGGTCGGGACTCGGCCACGTCGGCGACGGTGCCGAGGAGGTCCTCGTAGCTCGCCGGTGACGGCGAGATGCCCTGCTGCGGCGTCGCCGCGATCCGCGCCGACGCGGTGTACTCCTTGTCGGCGAGGACCAGGCCCGCGGCGATCGCGTTGGCGACGAGCGCCAGGATCAGCACCACCGTCCACCGGCGGCGCCACAGCAGCGTGCCCAGGGAGCGGAGGCCCCCGCGCACGGCCGGCGGCGGATCGGTCTGCTCGACCGGGACAAGGGTTGTCGTCGACATCGTGGTTCCTTACCTGAGTACGAGCTCTGCTGGAGCGTGGCGGTAGGCCTCGTGCAGGCGCTCCCGTTGCCGGCCGGCCGAGTGGGCGGCGGCGAAGGCCAGGGAGCGCTGCTGCTCCGCCGACCAAGTCGCGGGGTCGTGCAGCCGGACGATCCGTGCCGCGAGGTCCGCCGCGGTGCCGACGGTGCCCGGGACGCCCAGGCTGGTCAGCGTGTCGATGCCTCGGGCGGCGATGGGCAGGCCCACCTCGGCGGCCTCGAGCATGCTGATCGGTGCGGCCTCCCACGCGGCGGTGTGCACGTAGATCTGGGCCTCCCCGAGCCGCTGCATCACCTCGTCACGGGGCAGCCAGCCGGCCACAGTGACGCCCTGCGACCGCAGCCGCTGCTCGGCGGCCCGGTCGCCGCCCCCCAGCCACTCCCACGCGACTCGGTGGTGGAGCACCTCCTCGAGGTAGCCCTTGACGGTCAGCAGGTGGCGCCAGTCCTTCTGCGGCCCGATCCGGCCGACGGTGACGACGCGAGGCGCGGCGGAGAAGCGCGCGCGCACCTCCGGCGGGTGGAGCGCCCGGTTGGGCACCGTGACGACGCGGCGGTGGCCGAGCTGCACCGCCAGCTCCGCCTCGAACGGCGAGCACGCGACGAGCACGGACGTGCGCTCGACCAGGGCCCGCTCGACGCGGTGCAGCGCCGCCCGGGCGGCCGGGCCGAGGTCGCGGCGCTCGAAGGCGAAGCAGTGGGGGCTGTAGACCACGTCCACGTCCAGGTCGACCGCGCGGGCGAGGATGCCGGCGTACGACGAGTGCGCGTGCACCGCCGTCGGCGCCAGCTCGCGCACGAGGTGGCGCAGGCGACGGACGGCCGCGAGCGGGCGGCGCGGGAGCTCGCGGACGCTGTCGAACGACGTCAGCCGGTCACCGGTGTCGGCGTGGGCGCGGCGCGGCCAGAACGCGAGGTGGTGGTCGAGTCCGGGGGTGGCGTCGACCATGGCGAGCACCGAGCTGAGCACCCCTCCTCCGAGGGACTCCACGACGTGCAGCACGCGGGCAGGCATGGGATCTCCGATCCGTCTCAGTAGGCGCCGCGGGCGCGGAGCACGGCCGGAACCGTGCGCAGCAGGATGCGGACGTCGAGTGCCAGCGAGCGGTGCTCGGCGTAGTGGAGGTCGAGGCGGACGGCTTCCTCCCAGGCCAGGTCGCTGCGACCGCTGACCTGAGCCAGCCCGGTGATGCCGGGCCGCACCGAGCAGCGGGCGTGGTCGCCGGGGGCGAACCGCGCGACCTCGCGCGGGACCGAAGGCCGTGGACCGACCAGCGCCATCGTCCCGTTGAGCACGTTCCACAGCTGGGGGAGCTCGTCGAGGGAGTAGCGCCGCAGCCACCGGCCCGGCAGCGTCACCCGGGGGTCGTCGTGGCGCTTGTTGAGCGGGCCCGACCCGTCGTCGTGCGCGGCGAACACGGCCTCCGCCGCGCGGTCCGCGCCCGCCTCCATGGTGCGGAACTTGACGATCTCGAAGGGCCGGCCGCCGGCGCCGATCCGCTGCTGTCGGTACAGGACCGGGCCGCGGCTGGTCGTGACGACCAGCACCGCGATCAGCGCCAGGAGCGGGAGCAGCGCCGCGAGGGCGGTCGTGGCGACGAGCAGCTCGAGCACCCGGCGGGCGCGGCCGTGGTCGCGGACCTCGATCGGGGGGACCTGCGGGGTCTGCGGGGTCTGCGCAGCGGGTACGGCCGCGAGACGTGACGGCACGGTCGCGGCGTCCGGCCGCAGGTCGACCGGTGCCCGGACGGCGCTCACGAGCCGCTCCCGTCACCGTGCCGCGTCGACGCCAGCAGTTGGGTCTTCACGCATCACTGGTGCAGCGAGACGGCCCGCCTGATCCACCGGAACGCCGGAACTTCGACCGGGCCGGCGCAGAGTCGGGCGCTCAGCCGCGCGCGGCGTCGAGGCCGCGCCGGAAGCGGGCGTAGCACGCCAGCTCCGCCCGCACCGGAGCCAGCACCTGCCCGCGGAGGACCCGCTCCACCGCCTTGCCAGCCTCGTCGGCGAGAGCCTCGGCCTCCCGGTCGGCGGCGCGCTCGGCGGCGACCCTCCCGACCCTGGTCCCGACGGCCGTCGCCGCGGCGACCGCCAGCAGGCCGACGGCGGGCGGCAGCGGGGCGAGGCCGCCCGCCGCCGCTCCGGCCAATATCAGCGCGGCGAGCGCCGTCACCGCGGCCACGGTGCGCATCGGCCCGAGGAGCCGCAGCCAGCGCGGCGGGCGCGGGTCGAACCGGAGGGACGCCAGGTCGGCGTCCAGCCGGTCGTCGGTCTGCGCGAGCCGCTCCGTGGCAGCAGCCCGGACCGGGTCCGCCCACGGGGGCGTGAGATCGCGCGAGACACCGTCGACCAGGGCGCGGACGGCGGTGTCGACGCCCGGCCGGTCGACGGGGCGGGCTCGCGGCGGGGTCGGCGGCGACACCGGGTGCCGAGCCACCTGCGACCGGGCGAGCCGTCGGGCGTCGGCGACCAGCTCCGAGAGACCGGCGGCCTCGGCGACCCGTCGGTGCAGGTCGGCGACCCAGGGGTCCGGTACGGCGACCGGCCCGTCGCCGCTCGCCTCGGCCAGCCGCGCCGCGGCGGCGCGCACGTCGGCCTCGACCCGCAGCGCCGCGTTGTGCTTCTCCTCGACGCGGCGGCGGACGGCGGTCCGCAGCTCCTCCATCCCGATGCCGTCGCGTGCGCTCGTGGCGAGGACCCGCGGGTCCTTGATCCCGTCGGCGACCAGCAGCTTGCGCAGGTCGCGCAGCATGCCCGCACGGCGGTCCTCGGCGACGGTGTCGACGTGGTTGAGCACGACCATCGTCACCGCGCGGTGGCCGGCGAGCGGCTGCAGGAACCGCTGGTGGATCGCCGCGTCGGCGTACTTCTGGGGATCCACGACCCAGATCAGCAGGTCGGCGAGCTCGACGATCCGCTGCGCCTCCTCGTGGTGGGCGGCCGCGATCGAGTCGTGGTCGGGCAGGTCGAGGAGGACCAGCCCCTCCGGGAGCCGGGTGCGGGGGGCCGGCGCCGGGAGCGACGCCCGCGGGTGCCGGTCGCGCTCGGGGACCCCGAGCCACGTCAGCAGCTCGTCGGCGTCGTCGTCGCTCCACAGCAGCGCCTTCGCGGTCGACGTCGTGGGACGGCGGGCGCTCGACGCCGAGAGCTCGGCCCCGGCGAGGGCGTTGAAGATCGTCGACTTGCCCGACCCGGTCGAGCCCGCGATCGCGACGACGGTGTGGGCGGCCGAGAGCCGCAGCCGGGCGGTGGACCGCTCGACCGAGGCTGCGACGTCGTCGAGCAGCTCGTCCGGGAGCCTTCCTCGCGCCGCCGCCACGGCCGCCTGCAGCCCCTCGATCCTGGGCTGCAGCCGGCTCCCGCGGGTCACCGTCCGCGGCAGGGCCTGCACGGAGGATCCCAGTCCACGACCTGTCATCTCGGGTTGCCTCCAGAGGTCTCGAAGTGCTCGAGCGCGCGCGCCATGTCGTGCGCTGCCGTGCGGAGCCGCCCCGGCGCGTCGGGCGCCAGGTTCCAGTCGAGGACCGGCTGCAGGTAGCGGTCGCGCTCCTCCGCCAGCAGCGCGGTGGTCACCCGCGCGAGGTCCTCGCGCGCCCGCTGCACCAGGTCGGTGGGGCCGAGGGGGTCGGCGGGGTCGGCCGGGTCCGCGGGTTCGAGGGGGTCTGCGAGTGCGGCGACGGCATGGACCACGAGCGCGGCGGCGAGGGTGCGGGTCCGCTGGTCGTGCAGGCCGCCCGCAGCACCGAGCCGGTCGGCCACCAGGTCGCCGAGCCGGCGTCGTACGGCGCCGATCGCCTTGCGCGACCGGCTGGCCAGGCCGCGGCCGGGCCGGGACAGGTCCTCGGCGCTCCAGTCGAGCAGTGCCCCGCCGTGGCGGGTGGCCCGGAGCTGCCGGCTCGCCCGCTCCGCCGCGCGCTGGGCGTGGTCGACGACCATGGTCTCGAGCGCGAGGTCCACCGCGACCGCGAGACGGTCGCCGCCGACGTCCGGGCCGGCACCCGCCGCGACCCCGCGGTCGGCGACGGCCCGGAGGGTCTCGGCGAACGTCGGCACGTCGGAGAGGCCGAACAGCTCCGACCAGCGGGCGGCGAGCTCGCCGCGCAGCAGCGTGCCGTCGGCCAGGGCGGCCCGGAGCGCGTCGAACGCCGGGGCGTAGGCGGCGTCGGCGACGGTGAGCAGCTCGCCGACGGCCTCCACCTGCAGCGCCGCCGCGTCGGCGGCCGGTGCGGCCGCCGCGACCGCCCGTCGCGTCGCGCCGGCGACGGTCCGGCGCACGGTCGCGGAGCGCGCTGCGCCGTCGCGGGCGAGGGTCTCCAGCCAGGCGGTGACCTCGGCGACGTACGACGCGGGCAGCCGGCCCTCGTCGTCGACCGGCCCCTGGTCGACGAAGAAGACCTCCTCGTCGGTGACGCCGCGGTCGTGGAGCATCGCGGCGAGGTGGGGGGACACCGCCGCCCGGTCCTGGGTGGGGATCCGGTTCATGACGACCGCGACGGCGGTGTCCCGTTCGAGGGCGACCGAGAGCTGCTGCCAGGGCACCTCGTCCGCGTAGCGCGCCGCGGAGGTCACGAACAGCCAGAGGTCGGCCGCGGCGAGCAGCCGGGTCGCGAGCTGGCGGTTGCCGTCGTCGATCGAGTCGAAGTCCGGTGCGTCCAGCACGGCGAGTCCGCGCGGCACTCCGGGCGAGGCGACCAGCTGGATCGCCCGCTGGTCGGCGGTCGGCCGGTCCACGCGCGCGAGGGTGGGGAGGATCCGGTCGCCGATGAACCACTCCCGGTCGGCCGGATGGTGGACGAGCACGGGCGAGCGCGTGGTGGGGCGCAGGACACCCGGCGTGGTGACCTGCTGTCCGGCGACGCTGTTCACGAGCGTGGACTTGCCAGCGCCGGTCGGCCCGCCCACCACGACCAGCGCCGGCGCGTCGAGCCCGGCGAGACGCGGGAGCAGGTAGTCGTCGAGCTGCGCGAGGACCTGCGTCCGCTCGGTGCGCACGGCCGCCGAGCCGGCGAGGTCCAGCGGCAGCGGCGCGGCGGCGAAGGCGGCACGCAGCGCCGTCACGGCCCCGGCGAGCTCGCGGGCCGGATGCGGGTGGCGGCCCCTCAGGTCGCTGACCGGCACCTCTTCACTGACCGCGGTGGCCATGGCGGCGGAACATCGATCCGAGCTGGCGGTCGAGCGGCTCCTCGGGCCGCGGGTCGGCTCCGCTGCGCGACGTCGGAGCGGCCTCGTCGGCGTCCGGGGCGTCGGCGTCGTCCGCCTCGTCCGTGGCGTCGTCGTCCGCGTCGTCCGTGGCGTCCGTGGCGTCGCCTGTGTCGTCTGTGTCTGTGTCGTCTGTGTCTGTGTCGTCTGTGTCGTCTGTGTCGTCTGTGTCGTCTGTGTCGTCTGTGTCGGCGGCCGGGTCGGTCTGGGGTGCCTCGGGATCGGGGAGCTCGGTCGCCTGCTCTGCGCTCGCCGGCTCAGCGGGCTCGTCGCCGGACTCTCCGGCGGCGCCGGCGGGCGGAGGGTTCTCGGCGAGCAGCTGCGACATCGACGCACCGGCGGACTTCAGGCGCCCCATGATGTCGGCGACCGTCGCGGTGAGGTCGGTGACCGCCTCCTGGGCCTCCGCCCCGAGCTCGAGCGCCCGGTGGAGCACCCTGCGGGCCTCGCTCCGGATCGCGTCCGCGTCCTGCTGGGCGCGGGCCGCCGCCTCGGCGACGTGCTGCCGGGCGATCTCCTCCGCCTCGGCCATCGACGTGCGCAGCGCCTCCGCCCGGATCGACTCGGCGTCGCGGTTGGCGGACTCGATCATGTCGGCGGCGAGGGCGTCCACCTTCGCGCGCTGCGCGGCTGCCCAGCCGGCGACCTCCTGACGGGTGCGCTCGGCCGCGTCGCGGGCCTCGAGCAGGATCTGTTCGGCCTCCTCCGTCGCCTCCCGCCGCGCCTCGGTCGCCATCGCCAGCATGGCCTGGGCCTCCTGGTGCGCGTCGCGGGTGGCGCGCAGCGTGGCGGCGTGCTCGGTCACGCTCGCCGCGGCGCCGGCTGCGTCCGGAGCGGCCGCACCCGGCCCCGGCGAGAGCTCGTCGAGCACCTGGTCGAAGGCGCGGGCCGCCTCGCCGCCGGAGGCTTGGCTGGATTCCGCCGCGTCCTCCGGCGAGAAGCCTTCGGACTCGGGACGGGAGCGACTGAACATGCACCACTGGTGCGCGACGGCCACGCCGTTGATCCGCGACGGGCGAAGGAAAATCCGGCGCGCTCAGGGAGCCAGCCGCTCGACCGCCCATCCGTCGTCGGCCGCGCGGTAGCGCAGCCGGTCGTGCATCCGCCCGGGACGGCCCTGCCAGAACTCGAACGACGACGGCCGTACCGCGTAGCCGCCCCACCACTCCGGCACCGGCACCTGCCGACCGGCGAACCGGTCCGCCACCTCGCGGTAGGCGTCCTCCAGCTCCGGGCGGCCGGCGACGACGGTGGACTGCCGTGACGCCCAGGCCCCCAGCTGCGAGCCGCGCGGGCGAGAGGCGAAGTAGGCGGCAACCTCGGGGGCGGGGACGGGGACGGCCACGCCCTCCACCCGCACCTGGCGCTCGAGCGGGTGCCACGGGAAGAGCAGCGCGCAGCGGGGCTCGGCCCCGAGGTCGCGGCCCTTGGTGGAGCCGGTGTTGGTGAAGAACCGGAAGCCGCCGTGCACGACTCCCTTCAGCAGCACGGTCCGTGCCGACGGCTGTCCCTCCGGCGACACGGTCGCCACCACCATCGCGTTGGGCTCGTGCAGGCCGGCCGTGACCGCGTCGTCGAACCAGCGCCGCCACAGCCGCCACGGGTCCGGGCCGGCGTCGGCCTCGGCCAGCCCGGCGGCGCCGTACTCCCTGCGGAGGGCGGCGAGGTCGTCCTCGTCCTCAGCCATCCGTCTGCTCGCGGGCTTGGGCGAGCTCGTCCTCGAGGTCGCTGACCCGCTGCCGCAGCTCGAGCACGTGGCGCACCCCGGCCAGGGTGACGCCCTCCTCGGTCAGCGCCAGAACGTCCCGCAGGCGCTCCACCTCCGCGCGGCTGTAGCGCCGCTGGCCGCCGCCGGACCGGTCGGGTCGCACCAGTCCCTGCTCCTCGATCCGGCGCAGGGCGGCGGGCTGCACGCCGAGCACCTCCGCGACCTGGCCGATCGTGTAGAACGGGAGCGCGCCGTCGTCGAGCGGCGAGCCGGCGTCGGCACTGACCATCTCTCGCCTCCTGGGATGCCCGCGAACCTCCGTCGGCCGGACCCGCGCGCGGCCGGCCAGTGGGCATCGAGACTAGCCGGTGCGCGACCGGGTGCGGGGTCGCGCGGGCGCGCCCCGACGGCCGTGGGGCAGAATGCCCGATGACCTCGCCGGGCCGTGGACCCGATCCGGCGACAGCACCATGGACGAAGGAGTCGCGGATGCCCGAGGTACACCACGGTCTGGAAGGCGTCGTCGCGTTCGAGACGCAGATCGCCGAGCCGGACAAGGAGGGCTCGGCCCTGCGCTACCGCGGCGTCGACATCGAGGACCTCGCCGGGCGGGTGCCGTTCGAGAACGTCTGGGGCCTGCTGATCGACGGCTCCTTCACCCCCGGCCTCCCGCCGGCCGAGGCGTTCAGCCTGCCCGTGCACACCGGTGACGTCCGCGTCGACGTCCAGGCGGCGATCGCGATGCTGGCCCCGGCCTTCGGCTTCGGCCAGACCTACGACATCTCCGACGAGCAGGCCCGCGAGGACCTCGCCCGGGTGGCGGTGATGGTGCTCTCCTACGCCGGCCAGTCGGCGCGGGGGCTCGAGCGGCCCGTCGTACCGCAGAGGGTGGTCGACGAGGGCAGCACGCTCGCCGAGAAGTTCCTGATCCGCTGGAAGGGCGAGGCCGACCCCAAGCACGCCCACGCGATCGACGCCTACTGGTCCTCCGCCGCCGAGCACGGCATGAACGCCTCGACGTTCACCGCGCGGGTGATCACCTCCACCGGCGCCGACGTCGCCGCCGCGTTCTCCGGTGCCATCGGCGCGATGAGCGGACCGCTGCACGGCGGCGCCCCGTCGCGGGTGCTGGGCATGATCGAGGACGTCGAGCGCACCGGCGACGCCGAGGCCTACGTCAAGAAGCTCCTCGACTCCGGCGAGCGGCTGATGGGCTTCGGCCACCGGGTCTACCGTGCCGAGGACCCGCGCGCCCGGGTGCTGCGCCGTACGGCCAAGGAGCTGGGCGCGCCCCGCTACGAGGTCGCCGAGGCGCTGGAGAAGGCGGCGCTGGCCGAACTCCGCGCACGCCGTCCCGACCGCGTCCTCGAGACCAACGTCGAGTTCTGGGCCGCGATCGTGCTGGACTTCGCCGAGGTCCCGGCCAACCTGTTCACCTCGATGTTCACCTGCGCGCGCACCGGCGGCTGGTCGGCCCACATCCTGGAGCAGAAGCGCACCGGCCGCCTGATCCGCCCCTCCGCCGTCTACGCCGGCCCTGGCGCCCGCCCCGCCAGCGAGATCGACGGCTGGAACCCCGACTGGTCTGCCTGACCCCACGAGGTGGCGCGTTGTGGCGCGCGAGGTGGCGGGTTATGGCGCGCGAAGTGGGACGATATGGCGCACGAAGTGGGAGGTTGTGGCGCGCGAGGTGGGAGGTTGTGGCGCGCCAAGTGGGAGGTTGCGGCGCGCCAAGTGGCAGGTTCCCGCGCACGAGGTGGCAGGTTCCGGCACGGTTGGGGTCGTGATGACACGCCCGCTGCTCACCACGGCCCGGTTACGGCTGGAGCCACTGACCGCCGAGCAGCACACCGACGCGCTCGTCGAGCTGGATGCCGACCCGGAGGTGCTGCGCTTCGTCTTCGGCCGGGCGCTGACGCGTGAAGAGGTCGTCCGCGAGTGGATGCCGAGGCGCACGTCCGCGGAGGCGGATGCCCGGGGGCTCGGCTACTGGGTCGGGCTCGCCGACGGCCGTTTCGTCGGCTGGTGGTGCCTGGCGTACGACGCCGGCCGCCCCGACGCCGCGGAGCTCGGCTACCGGCTCCGTCGCGACGCCTGGGGTCGGGGCTACGCCACGGAGGGCGCCCGAGCGCTCCTGCACCACGCCTTCGGGACGGTCGGCCTGAGCACCGTCTGGGCCGAGGCGATGGCCGCCAACGCGGGCAGCCGCAACGCCCTCACCAAGCTCGGCTTCGGCGTCGTACGACCCGAACGCCCGGGCGAGCCCGGATCGCTCCCTCTTGTCGAGCAGGGTGACATCACCTACCAGCTCAGTCGCACGGAGTACGACGACACGGCCCGCCGCTGAGCCGCCGCGGAGGTGCTAGATCTGCCACCTCGCGCGCCACAACCTCCCACCTCGCGCGCCACAACCTCCCACCTCGTGCGCCACAACCTCCCACCTCGCGCGCCACAACCTCCCACCTCGCGCGCCACAACGTCCCACCTCGTGGGGGTGGGGGGTCAGCGGCGGCGCTCGTACCAGGAGTAGCGGCCGCGGGCGGCGTGGCGGGTGATGGAGATGTGGACGTGGTCGAGGTGGCGGAGGGTGCGGGAGCAGCGGGCGAGCTTGCGGCAACCGGAGTTGAGGTAGGGCTCGGAGCGGAAGCCGTTCCAGGCCGACCACATCCGGTCGTCCCAGATCACGTA